>JBFYPS010000045.1:0-8153 GCA_041303135.1 Crocinitomicaceae bacterium
ATATGAAAACTCAATACGTCGGCTTGTTCTTGAATGGCCTCTATGGTACACTCCTGTACAAAATGATCTCCAAAACCTGTTTTATATTTGTCGTAGGCCATCACCTTCACGTCAAAACCACGTAGCTTCTTTGCAAATGCTGCGCCGTTGTTTCCGTAGCCAATAAGTCCGATTGTTTTGCCATCGAGCTCCTCTCCTCTGTTTGCTTCTCTGTCCCAAATACCAGCGCGCACTTCTCTGTCTGCTTTATGGAGCTTATTGAGTAAACCCAACAACATACCGAGTGCATGCTCTGCAACTGCATTTCGGTTTCCTTCTGGCGAATTATAAAGTTTGATGTTGCGCGCTTTACACAATTGCGCATCTATATTTTCTAAACCTGAGCCAGCCCTCGCTATAAACTCAAGTGCCGGACAGTAGGCTAAAAATTCTTCGTGAATGGTAAAACGTGAACGAATGACAATGCCAGTGGCAAGCGGCAAGATGTTTTTTAAATCTTCGAAAGAGGTTTGGTAATGCAGCGCACATTCAAAACCCGCTTGGGTCAGCCGCTCTTCTAAAATCGGATGCACACTGTCAATAAAAATAACTAAGCGCTGTTTCATTGTTTCGATTTGAGGTGGAGCTGCATTTTTTGTGAAAATAGCAAAAAAAGCCTGTTTTTTGGTCTTTTCTCTTGAAACATCTCTACACTTGATTAGTGTTTCCCTTTCAGGGCTGACAAAACACGCTTAAAACGGCTTAAAACGCAAACTAACGCCCCAAATGAACCAAAAGTACTGATATATCACTTGGTGAAACGCCAGAAACGCGCGAAGCCTGGCCAATTGTAGCTGGCTGAATTTTGGTCAGCTTTTCCCTAGCTTCTATACTCAAACTTTTCACATTTAAATAATCGAGCGTGGCGGGCAACTGCAAATTTTCTAAGCGCTGGTGTTTTTGAGCTTGTTCTTCTTCGCGTTCGATATAGCCTTCGTACTTCAGAAGTATTTCTGCCTGCTCTACCGCTAACGGATTTTGAGCAAATACTTCATTTACCGCTTGCGCTGTTGGCGCATGAATGGGAATGATATCTGCTAGTGAAATGTGAGGCCTGGTAATTAGAGAACTCACCTTCACTTGCTGCGTGATCGGCGCAGATTCTTTTTGCGCAAGCATAGGATTTGCTTCAGCTGGGCTGATGCCTATTTCCCGAAGTTTGGTTTTGAGTTGCTTGGTGAGTAATTTTTTCTGCTCTACTTTCTCTAAGGCTTCTGCGCTTGCTAAACCGATTTGAAATCCTAGCGGTGTGAGTCTTTCATCGGCGTTGTCTTGACGCAATAAGATCCTGAATTCTGCCCTGCTTGTAAACATGCGGTAAGGCTCATTGGTTCCTTTGGTAATCAGGTCGTCAATCAAAACGCCTATGTAAGCTTCGCTGCGGGTCAAGATAAAAGGATCGGCTTCTATTACTTTTCTATGTGCATTGATGCCTGCCATCAATCCTTGGCAAGCTGCTTCTTCATAGCCGGTTGTTCCATTGATCTGACCAGCAAAGAATAGATTCTCAATAAGCTTGGTCTCTAAGGAGTGTTTGAGTTGAGTTGGTGGGAAATAATCGTATTCGATGGCATAACCCGGTCTAAACATTTTGACGTTCTCAAAACCAGGTATGGTTTTCAATGCAGCGTATTGTATATCTTCTGGCAAGGAGGTGCTGAAACCATTGACATAAATCTCAACGGTGTTCCATCCTTCCGGTTCTACAAAAATTTGATGTCGGTCTCTATCTGCAAAACGAGATATTTTATCTTCTATACTTGGGCAATACCTCGGGCCACTACTTTTGATCGCGCCATTAAACATAGGGGAACGATCGAAACCTGTGCGGAGCAATTCATGTGTTTGCTCATTGGTATAGGTGATATGACAAGGGAGTTGTTTGGCTAAAGCGCTGGTGTTGGTATAGCTAAATTTAGATGGGTCTGTATCTCCATCTTGAACTTCCATTTTGCTGTAATCTAAACTTCTGCCATCCACTCTTGGTGGTGTTCCGGTTTTCATTCTACCGGCTTCAAAACCTAAATTCACTAAAGATTCTGTTAAACCTGTAGATGCTTTCTCTCCTGCTCTTCCACCCCCAAATTGCTTTTCACCAAGATGAATAAGTCCATTTAAAAAGGTGCCGTTTGTAAGTACTACAGTTGTAGCATAGATGGTGGTTCCCATTGCCATTTGAACGCCCACTACTTTGTGGTTTTCAACTACAATTCCGACACACATATCTTGCCAGAAATCTACGTTGTGGTTTTGTTCCAAAAGATAGCGCCACTCCAAAGAAAAGAGCATTCTGTCGTTTTGGGTTCTTGGAGACCACATTGCAGGTCCTTTAGAAAGATTCAACATCCGAAATTGGATAGCACTCTTATCACTGACAATTCCGGAACCACCTCCGAGCGCATCAATCTCTCGAACGATTTGGCCTTTTGCCACGCCGCCCATTGCTGGATTACAACTCATCTGCGCTATGGTATTCATGTTCATTGTAACCAACAAAACTTTACTACCCATTCGAGCAGCGGCATTGGCGGCCTCACAACCAGCATGACCTGCGCCCACAACAATTACATCGTATTTATCTAACATGTGTTTTGTGTTTCACGTGAAACAACACGGTTTAATTTTCGATTGTTTCACGTGAAACGAATCTATTTATATAAAAATCTTCTTTGGCACGCATGACTTTTTCATCTGCTTCCGACTTGTCTTTATAACCACACAAATGCAAAACACCATGAAAAACGACACGATAAAATTCTAATTCAAAACTTTGATTAAGGGATTGCGCGTTGTCTTTGACGCGATCTAAAGAAATCATAACATCACCAGAAACTTCAGGAAACGAAGAATAATCAAATGTGATGACATCCGTAAAGTAATCGTGATTGAGGTATTGTTTATTCACTTCTAATAAATAGTCGTCGTCAGTGAAGACCAGACTCAAGTCTTTTAAAACCTTTCCTTCGTTTAAAGCTAAATTTTTAACAGCTTCTTTTAAATCCTTCTTAGATACGAAACTTGGTATTTTCACACCTAGATTAACAATTGTCGTCATTTATGAAAATACAAATTTACTACACTGCCCGTGTTTAAGAACTCTACTTCATCGGCAAGATTCTTCATGAGAAAAACACCACGGCCGCTATCCTTTAAAAGATTTTCTGGTGCGGTTGGATCAGGCAGCTCTTGGTAACCAAAACCCTTACCTTCATCTTTTACTTGAATGCAAAACAGCTCATCGTGGTTACCGACCTTTACTTCGACTTTAGCGTCTGGAATATCCTTGTTTCCGTGTTGTATAGCGTTATTAACTGCCTCAGAAACAGCTATTAACACGTTTCCGAAGGCATCTTCTTTCACGCCAAATTCTTCACAAATGCCACCTACTAATTTCTCAACATCAATAAGTGATTGATAATCAGACGGTAGAACCACTTCTGTAACTATTGAAAATCCTTCTTTCATAATATAAAAATCACGAAAATCACTGATTTAAATAAGCATCAGAGCGTTGTTTGTAATATAACTGCAACGCAGGATCGATGGCTTTAATTAATTCCAGCTCATTCCATTTCGACCTTTTATACTCATCAAATCGAATTTGGTTACCTTTTTCTACATCTTTTCCAGACTTAGATTCACGCTTATCTTCAAAACCGCGCTTCATGATCGCGTCTTCACTTTCTAATAAGCGCGTCAGAATTTCTTTTTGTCTTTGAATAGTCTGCGGATTAACCCGTTTGAGCAACAAGTCTTTTTCCTGTTCTTCCAATTCTTTCAAAAGCGGATTGAGTTGATTACCCAAACCCTTTCCTTCTTTATTCAATTCTTGTTTGAGTTGCTCTAGACGTTGTCTAATCGCCGTTTGCTCAGCAGCCATTCGGGCCAATTCTTTAGAACCTAAGCCTGGTAAACCCTGACCTGCTTGACCTTCTTTACCCGGAGCTGATCCTGGCTGTTGCCCCGGTTTATTCCCTCCAGGGTTCGGACCTTTCTGCATTTGCTCTAGTTGCTTCTTGAGCATTTCTTTCATGTCTCCAGAAGACATACTCTGACCTGCTTTTGGCCTTCCTTTACCGGGATTGTCACAACTTCCGTTGCCTTGCATTTGGGAATTCATTTGCTGCTGCATAGATTGCAGGGCTTCATTCAGCAATAAAGCTAAATTATTATAGGAAGTCATGACCAATTGCTGGTGTTTTTCAATGTCCTTCTTACGGTGATCATCTATGGCCTCAATGGTAGATTTTTGATGGCTCACAATTGCATTGAGCTCTGTATCTATAAACGTAGCAATTTTGGGCTGTCTTTTAGCCAAAGCGAGCAAGCTATCCCTGATGATTTTTGTGTCGTCATTGATACGTTGCTGGCGCCGACCCAATTTCCGATAGACAGGATCTTTGGTGCTGATTTTAACAAAATTCTTTTGTGTTTTTTCCTGATCAAAACTTAAATTGATCAATCCTTCTAGAATCGCCCTTAAGGTTTCCATGTCCTCTTCTTGCTGTTCTTTATTGGATTGATTCTGCTTGGCATTTAATTGAGAAGACATCGCTTTCATTCCGTCGGAAGCTGACTTCTGTTTTTCACTAGCTTTTTTTGATTTACCTTCTGAAATTTCTTGCTCCGCGTTTTGTAGGTCATTAGAAACTTGTTCCTCTAAGGCATCTAATATATCTAGATCTAATGGCCGGGCTAAATCTTTGTTTAACTCTTGAACTTCGTTAAGCTCTTTTTTGATTTCATTGAATTTCTCATTGAGCTCTTTTTGTTTTTGCAGCAGCTCTTCTTTGGAGAGTTCTTGATTTTGCTCCTTGAGTTCTTCTTGTTCTTTAGCTAAAGCATCGAGTTCTTTTTCTAAATCATCTATGCGTTCATTCACCTGCATTTTTTTCAAAAGCTCGAGACTTCTATCGAGTTGCTTATTCATGTCTTCTGTAGACTGCTGCAACTCATCTAGCTTCTCTTTGGTTTGATCCTTATCCTGTTCCTTTAATAGCTCTTCTAATTGCTCTAGGAGCGCTTTTAACTCATCATCCATCACTTCGTTAAGGAGTTGCTCTAAAAGTTGCTGTTTCTCCAGTAATTGCTCATCTAAGGGTGAAAGTTGATTCTTTTGCTCGGTGCTTTGCTTGATTTCTTCTAAGCTCTCCTGAATTTGTTGTTGCAATTGTTGTTGTTGTTGTTGTAATTGCTCGACTTTATTGAGTTTGTTCCAGTTTGTTGTTTTTGATTGAAGCGCTTCTTTTTTAAACTCCTGCACCTCCTTTTGAAACTGTTGTGTTTTTTTGAATACATCTTGCAACTCGTTTAATTGCTCTGCTTGTTCTTCTTTACGCTGATCATTTAATTCTTCTAAACTTGGCAGTTTATAGGTGAGTGTTTCACTTTTTGTTGCTTTATGACCGTTCACCCCATCGTTGTCATAGACCACAAAATAATAAGTGATCAAATCATTTAGCTGAATTTTCTCTCTTCTAAAATCTACGCCGAAATCAAATTTTTGCAGTGTGCCTTTCACCGTTTGAACATCTAGACGTTGCGTTTTCTTTTGTCCGTTTTCTTGTTCGATGGTATAAACAAATTGAAGTTTACTTAGTCCGTAGTCATCAGAAACAGCACCTTGAAAATATTTTCTACCATCTATAAGTGTATCTTGTTCTTCTTGTACCTCTATGCCAGGATGCGCATCTTTCAATACTTCAATTTTAGATACTACTGTATCATTTTGCAGTGTTTGTGCATTGGTGAGTACAAACTTCAAGCGTCCACTACTTCTGTATTCTTGCGTAAATTGACTATAAATAGGATCGAGATTTCTGACTTTATTTTGCCAAAATAACTGCAGTTTACTGGTATTTTTTGTAGCGATTTCCCAACGCACATTTGTTCCTTCCGGAAGGGTGAGGTCACTGGTGTTTTCAATAACGCGTGCTGGTTTTTGAAGGTAGTCAGGATAGGAACAATAAGCTTTCAAAGTACCTAAGACAGCTTTTCTATTCACACGAATCCATTTGCGTTGGCTATTGAATTCATTGGTTGTTAAGAAAAACGAAGTGGTTTTTTGAAGCTGAGGAACTTTGTAAGTAAATGAATTTCGCTTGAGTTGCTTCATGAGAAACTTCCCTTGATCAAGAACAATATAAAGTTGTTTTGGCAATGAATAATAACCAGGAGCCGGCTTCACTTTTACTTGGATCTCAAGACTACTGCCTTCTTGAATGCTATTTGGGATGGCTTCAAAAATAAAAATATACGGATTGGGTTCTTTGAATTCTTTAGAATACTGAAGTACCCGGTTGGTTCCTTGAGTGAGAATTTGAGGAACAAACCAAGCCACAGCTAGAAATCCAAACAAAACAGGTAACAAATATTTGAGGTACTGTCGTTGGGCTTTGTATTCAATTGCCGATTCAAAAGAAATGACATTCAATTGATTGGCGCGCTGGGCAATACTGGCTGAAATGAGGTCAATGTTTCCGATGTGGCCGTCGAGATCTTGTTGGAGTTGAATGGTATTCTTTAATTTATCTGCAACCTCCGGAAAAAAAGAACCGATAATTTCAGCTGCCTGTAAATGAGAAATTCTTTTGCCAAATGATGACAAACGACTCAAGGGAGTACCTATCCATCGAATGAATAAGTAACTTTGAATGACAATAAAACCAAAGAAAAGAATAGCCCTGATCAAGATAGGAAAACGACCAAAAAATTCCAGAAACGAAGTTGCTAAAAGCGCCAAGAGAAAAAACAATGCAAACAACAAACTCCCTCTGATCAATTGATTTTTGTAATACTTCCTGATGAAAGCATCAATTTGATCAATAAGATGGTTGAAAGTCGATTGCATAGGTTAAAGCTACTGTTTCATTTGCTAGCTACAAAATTAAAAGCTTAAGCGCTCCTTAATAAGATTAATATATTTCTTTTAAAAGAATTTTTAAAATATTTACTACTACTATTAAGGCTGTTCATTTGTGTATAATTAGAAAGGCTATTCATTGTTTTTTAAAAATACGGCTGGTTATGAACATTCTATCCACTATTTTTATTCTATAAACAATTGATAATAAATGAGATATAGATTAATAAACAAAAAGCGTAAATGATAACTTGTTTAAAAAATTTAAAGCAAACACCCCTCTATTTAGTTTGAAACTAGTTGAAAAGCATTGCATAAAGAAAGCTAAAAAATAGTGTGTATGTCGTGGCTATTTGAGCTTATACAAAAGAATCAGATATCCAAAAAACGTTATCAAGTTTTGTCAACATGTTTTAAACGCTTATCCGTAAAGAACTGTTTGTAAATACAACCTACTTATTGAGCTGTAGCGCCGTTTATTTTTAGTTTGTTTATAAGTTTAAACTTAAAATAGTCCTTAATTTAGCACAAAAAAGATGATAATTCCCATTGGCTCCGATCACGCTGGTTTTGAAACCAAGCAAATACTCATCGCTCATCTTACTGCGCTAGGATACGAAGTAAAAGATTATGGCTGTTATTCAGAACAAAGCATAGACTACCCAGATTATGCGCATCCTGTTGCTGAACACATTGAATCCAATCCTGGTAGTCTTGGTATTTTGCTTTGTGGATCAGGCAATGGCATTAGCATGACGGCTAATAAACACCAAGCTATTCGTTGTGCACTTTGCTGGACGCCAGAAATCGCTGAGCTTGCGCGCCTTCACAACGACGCAAATATCATTTCACTACCCGCCCGATTTATCTCCGTAGAGGAAGCCAAAGAAATGGTGAATGTATTTTTAAATACAGCTTTTGAAGGAGGTCGTCATGCAACGCGCGTTGCTAAAATTTCTTGCTAGTTTTCTTTGATCAAGATTTCTACCCTTCTATTCGCTTCCTTTTCTTCTTCGTCTTTAGGCTTCTTGTAAACAGGTTTAGAAGAACCAAAACCTATTGGATACAAGCGCTTGGCCGCTACACCATTTTGAACTAAGTAATTCTTCACCATTTCCGCGCGTTGTTTGGATAATTTTTGTGCTTTTTTAGCACTGTTCTCATCTAAATTAACATGCCCGTGAATTTCAATATTGAGCTGCGGATTCAGTAAAAGTAAGTCGCGTAAACGATTCAGTTGCGCGTAAGATTC
>JBFYPS010000046.1:0-6954 GCA_041303135.1 Crocinitomicaceae bacterium
AATAACCTTAGATTTTAGCATTTTTAAAAAGATATAGAAACAAAAAAGCCCGATAAATCGGGCTTTCAATCTTATTCAAAAAGTTTTTAAGCTTTTTTATTATCTACCTCTACAGCTGCTAATTCATCAGATTTATAAGCACCTGCATCCAATTTACTTTTCAACGTTTTGAAAGTTTCAATTGTGTAACTAACATCTTCTAATGTATGAGCTGCAGTTGGAATAATTCTCAACATGATAACATCTTTTGGTACAACAGGATAAATCACAATTGAGCAGAAGATATTATAATTTTCACGCAAGTCGAAGGTCAAATTTGTAGCTTCAGCCAAAGATCCTTTCATGAAAACTGGTGTCACTGGAGAATTTGTTGCTCCGATATCAAAACCAGCGTCTTTAAATCCTGTTTGAAGCGCATTTGTTACTTCCCACAATTTGTTTTTCAATTCTGGTTTGGTTCTCAACAATTCTAAACGTTTGCGTGCACCAATTGTAATTGTAATTGGCAATGCTTTCGCAAACATTTGAGAACGCATGTTGTATCTTAAATATTCAATGATACTTTCTTCTGCACAAATAAATCCTCCAATAGAAGACATAGATTTTGCGAAAGTTCCAAATAAAACATCAATTTCGTCTTGTACACCTTGATATTCGCCAGCACCTTGTCCAGTTTCACCCAAAGTACCAAAACCGTGCGCATCATCAACAAACAAACGGAAACTGTATTTTCCAGATTTCCTGAATTCAACGATTTCTTTCAATTTACCTTGATCTCCAGCCATTCCAAAAACACCTTCTGTAATAACCATGATTCCACCGCCTGTTTTTTCAGCCAAGGCAGTAGCATTTCTCATTTGTTTATCGAAGCTTTCCATATCATTGTGCTGAAAAACAAAACGTTTTCCAGTATGCAAACGCATTCCATCTAAGATACAAGCGTGAGCTTCACTATCATAAACAATAATATCATTTCTATCAACCAATGAATCGATTGCAGAAACCATTCCTTGGTAACCAAAATTCAAAAGAATACAATCTTCTTTTCCCATGAATTCTGCCAATTCATTTTCTAACTTCTCATGCTCACTCGTTTGACCAGTCATCATTCGAGCGCCCATTGGATATGCTAAACCGTACTGTTCTGCTGCTTTTGCATCGGCTTCACGAACTTCTGGATGATTTGCTAAACCTAAATAATTATTTAAAGACCAAACTAAGCACTCTTTTCCACGGAAAATCATCTTGTTACCTAATTCACCTTCTAATTTCGGGAAAGTAAAATACCCGTGAACTCCTTTGGAGTATTGTCCGATTGGACCTCTGTTTTTTCTGATTTTGTCAAAAATGTCTTGTGCCATAAATGTTCGTTTTTTGTAATACTAAAGCGTATCACTTCACCATTTTATGCCACAAAATTACGAAATTTTAATGGATTTTAAAAATCAAGTTTTGGCATTTTATCAACAGCTTAGCATGAAAATAAAACCAAAAAGATATTATTCTTGCAGTTATTTAACGTAAGAATCTAGTAAATAAATCATTGAACTAACTGCTGCGCAACCTAATTCAAGTTCTCTTTTATTGACTGATTCAAAAACATCACTTTCAGCATGGTGAAAATCGAAATATCTTTGAGAATCTGGCACAAATCCAAAAAGTGGAATTCCTTCAAAAGAATTTTTTAATGGATTTATGTCAACACCACCATAACCCTTTTCAAAAACATGCAATTCGTAAGGTTCGAAAATCTTTTGAAACGATTGTAAAAGCGTAACTTGTTCGTTGCTTCCATCACAGCTAAATCCACGTGGTGCAAAACCTCCGCGGTCGCTTTCTAATGCTGCGATTTGTTTTTCGCCTTTTTCTTTCGACCAAGTAGCATAAGTCAATCCTCCTTTGTTGCCGTTTTCTTCATTCATAAAAAGCACCACGCGCAAGGTGTGTTTGGGTTTGAAATTCAATGCTTTCAAAATCCTCAATGCTTCAATGCTATGAATGATTCCAGCGCCATCGTCATGGGCACCTTCACCTGCATCCCAAGAATCTAAATGTCCACCAAAAGTGATGATTTCATTTGGAAATTCCGAGCCTGTGATTTCTCCGATTACATTGTAACTTTTGACATCAGGTAAAGATTTACAATCCAATTCAAAAATAAATTCAAGCTTTTCCTTTTTTGATAAATCATCCAACAAATCAGCATGTTCCGTCGCAATTGCAGCTGCTGGAATTTTATTTACATTTTCATCATAATGCATTGATCCTGTGTGCGGATGCAAATCTTGAGATGAACCAAGTGATCGAACAATAACTCCTACCGCACCCAATTTCGCTGCTTCAACGGCACCATCACCTCGTATTGGGTAACATGCGCCATACGCTCGAAAGGTGTTGATCATTTTTTCATCGAAAGGTTGATTTAGCAATACAATTTTCCCTTTTACATCCGATTCTTTGGCTTTTTTCAAGTCATCTAGTGAATGAAAGACAATTAATTCTGCTCTCAAAGTACCATTGGTTCCAATCGAACCGCCTAAAGCCAAAATTTTCAAAGAAATTAATTTTCCCTCTTTGGTTTTAATCCATGCACTTTCTTTGGTGCCCCGTTCCCAATGTGGCACTTGAATTTCTTGTAAATAAACTTTATCGAAATTATACGACTGTAATTTGCTTTTGCCCCATTCTACTGCCATATCAGCTTGAGAAGAACCTGATAATCGGGCTCCAACATCTTTACATAAACTTCTTAAATCTTCATAAGAATGACCAAAAGACAAAGCTTGATCGTAAATTTTTCTAATAAAAATAGAATCATTTTTTTGAGCGAATGTCTGTGAAAACGCTATTAAAAAAAGAAGAAGTAGTTTTCTGTTTGACATGCTACCAAGTTTTGATAATGATGAAAAATTATTTTTCGTGCTTTCTCATGTTCATGAAAGGAATTTCAATAAATCTGTAGAAAATGAATGAAAGACCAATCACATAAGCCCAATAAACAGCATATTCAATGTACCAAGTTTCGCTTGGAATGTACTTTTCATTTAGTAATCCATGCATTCCATATTTGATTAAAATGTGAATCACCAAACTCAAATTCACCAAGTACATGGAATATGAAATCAAACTAATAAAGGTGATGAATTTGAAGATTTTAAACCTCATCGTTTTTAAATTAGCCAAGAATGGCAACATGACCATCACACAAATTGAATTAATGGAAGGAGACCAAATGATGTACTCTTTTTGGTAATGCATTTTCAAGTAATACAACACATACAGCGAAAGCAAGACCAAGAAAATACTGTTACATCTTTGCCAGATTTTAGGATAATAGAATGCCACAAATGCCGCTAAAACTCCATAAACGATAGAATCAATTCTTGTTGTCACTAACATTAAATAAGGTTTTCCATCTTTCAATGTATGGAATACACTTTGAATGGAAGCTTGATTGAAAAAGTAGTATCTATAAACCACTACTCCAATAATGACAATGGAAATCACCCAAATAAACATCGTTCTCACTTTTGTTTTGAACAAAACCAAGCCTCCAAAAAGCATCAACGGAATGAAAAAATAAAACCATTCTTCGATGCATAAACTCCAAGATTCTCCAAAGAAATGTTCTGGACGGTTGTTGAAATTTTGCAAAAAGAAGAAATATCTTCCAAAATATTCTGGAAAAATTTTCGGATTTACAAAAAAGGCAAAAGCCAATAGAATAAGTAAAATCACTAAGTACATTGGCAATGTTCTGAGCCATCGACGATTCCAGAAATTTACCAACAAGCTGAATGAAGGCGGATTTCTTTCGAGCATTTTAATCAAAATTCCACCTATCAAAAAACCGCTTAATACGAAGAAAATCGCTACACCATCTAAAAGAATCGCATTGACATACTTTCTGAATTTACCATCAACAGGAATATCAATGGTTTGTCCAGCTTTCAAAACTTTAGTTACGCGAGTTGGTTTATCTTTGGAAACTTTTATTGTATCTGCTTGTTGGTCAAAACCTAGCTTTTCATTGGAGCTAGAAATCAGGTTTTTATCAACGTAATATTGATAAGAAATGGTTGTCAAATTTTCACCTTCTTTTACAACGTGCTTTTTAATGTCTTTCGGCACCAAAATCATGCTGTGTCCAAACACAACAAAAATGATGGCAAAAAATCGAAGTAAATCGAGTCCAAAAACTCTAGATGTTCCTGCGTTTAAGCTAAAAAGTTTCATTCTGAAAATAAAAAAATCCCTCTCCAAATGGAAAGGGATGCGAAGGTACATATTTTTATCAAAAACCTAAGTTACATTTTAACTTTATACTTCTTCAGCTTCCGTTATTGGTTTTCTGAAAACAATTTTAGTATCAAAAATATCCATCACAACTGTTTTTGAGGTATCAATCGTACCTGAAAGTAAAGCTTTAGACAATTCATTCAATACTTGTTTTTGAATCACTCTTTTCACTGGTCTTGCGCCAAATTGTGGATCATATCCTGCTTCAGCTATCCAATCAAAAGCTTCAGTTGTTACATGCAAATGAATGTCTTTTTCTTTCAATAATTCAGACAATTGATTCATTTGGATATGTACAATTTGTTTTAAATTATCCTTCGTAAGTGGTGTAAACATGATTGTTTCATCAATACGATTCAAAAATTCAGGTCTGATTGTTTGTTTCAACAATTCCATCACCAACATTTTGGCTTTTTCAGTTGCTCTGTCTTCTTCGCCAGCTTTTATTCCATCAAAAGTTTCTTGAATCAAATGTGAACCTAAATTAGAAGTCATGATGATAATCGTATTCTTAAAATTTACTGTTCTACCTTTGTTGTCGGTCAATCGACCGTCATCCAAAACTTGCAACAAAATATTGAACACATCTGGATGCGCTTTTTCGATTTCGTCCAGCAAAATGATTGAATATGGTCTTCGACGAACAGCTTCTGTCAATTGTCCACCTTCATCATAACCGATATATCCTGGAGGTGCACCAACCAATCTGCTCACAGAATGTTTCTCTTGGTATTCGCTCATATCAATTCTGGTCATGGCATTTTCATCGTTGAATAAATATTCAGCCAAAGCTTTTGCCAATTCGGTCTTACCTACTCCAGTTGTTCCCAAGAAAATGAAAGATCCTATCGGTTTTTTAGCATCTTGCAATCCAGCTCTGCTTCTTCGAACCGCGTCTGAAATAGCACCTATTGCTTCTGTTTGACCAACGACTCTTTTTCCTAATTCATCTTCTAATTTCAGTAATTTAGAAACTTCAGATTCGATCATTTTAGAGATTGGAATTCCAGTCCATTTTGATACAACATCAGCGATTTCAGCAACATCCACTTCTTCTTTGATCATTTTAGAAGTCGATTGCATTCCTGAAAGTTTTCCTTTCGCTTCTTCCAGTTTTGCTTCTGTATCTTTGATTCGACCATAACGAATTTCAGCTACTTTTCCATAATCGCCCATTCTTTCGGCATTATCGGCTTCGATCTTGAAATTTTCGATGTCTTCTTTCATTTTTTGGATTCCATCTACGACATCACGTTCTGCTTGCCATTTGGCTTTGAAAGCATCTCTTTGCTCTATCAAATTCGCTAATTCTTTGCCAATTCCTTCCAACTTTTTGGTATCTTGCTCTCGCATGATGGCCGCTTTTTCAATCTCCAATTGCAAAATTTTTCTTTCCAATTCATCCAATTCTTCAGGTTTTGAATTGATTTCCATGCGCAATTTTGAAGCAGCTTCGTCAATTAAATCAATTGCTTTGTCTGGTAAATGACGCTCTGTAATGTATCGTTGAGAAAATTCAACAGCAGCGATAATCGCCGCATCTTTGATGATTACTTTGTGGTGATTTTCGTATTTTTCTTTGATTCCACGTAAAATTGAAATCGCATCTTCTGTGCTTGGTTCGTCCACCAAAACAGTTTGGAAACGACGCACGAGCGCTTTGTCTTTTTCGAAATATTTTTGGTATTCATTTAAGGTTGTTGCACCAACTGCACGCAATTCTCCACGAGCCAAGGCAGGTTTTAAAATGTTTGCTGCATCCATGGCACCATCACCTCCACCCGCGCCTACAAGTGTATGAATTTCATCAATAAACAAAATAATTTCGCCTTCTGCTTGCGTTACTTCTTTGATCACAGCTTTTAAACGCTCTTCAAATTCTCCTTTGTATTTTGCACCAGCAACCAGTGAACCCATATCTAAAGAATAAACGATTTTTGTCTTTAAATTCTCTGGTACATCTCCAGTTACAATTCTGTGCGCCAATCCTTCAGCAATGGCCGTTTTACCAACACCAGGTTCACCGATTAAAATGGGATTATTTTTGGTTCTTCTTGTCAAGATTTGAAGTACACGACGAATTTCATCATCACGACCAATCACAGGATCTAATTTCCCAGCCTTTGCTAATTCATTTAAATTTTTGGCGTATTTTTCTAAAGATTGATACGTTCCTTCTTGACTATTTGAAGTTACATTTTGTCCGTTTCTTAAATCCATAATGGCAATTTTTAGTTTTGATTTGGTTATTTGTTGGTCTTTTAAGAATTTTCCAATGGCATCAGTGCTATCCAACAAAGCGTAAAACATGATTTCAATCGAAACAAATTCATCGTTGAAAGTTTTCATTTCAACTAAGGCTTGATTCAAAACCTTTTCTACTGGTTGAGAAATATGCATTTGTCCCCCTGTAACTTTGGAATAACTTTGAATGATTTTGTCAACAACCAATTCCAAACTTTTAGAATTAATTGCTAATTTTTGAAGTAGATAAGGCATTACATCTTGATCTACCAGGAAAATTCCTTTCAATAAATGCCCTGTTTCGATCGCGCCATTTCCATTCGTTTCAGCCAAGTTTTGAGCTTGTTGAATCGCTTCTTGAGATTTGATAGTAAATTTATTAAAATCCATTTTTTAGAATTTTGATTTACT
>JBFYPS010000047.1:0-5706 GCA_041303135.1 Crocinitomicaceae bacterium
GGTCGAATGTTCGAATTGAATCCACTTCATCGCCAAAAAATTCTACACGAAAAGGTTGATCGTTGGCAAATGAAAACACATCCAAAATTCCACCTCGGATGGCAAATTGTCCTGGTTCGTAAACGAAATCAAGTCTTTCAAAACCATATTCAAGCAGCAATTCATTCATAAAATCCAAGGAATAACTTTTTCCTTTTTGGACTTTTAAAGTATTTTCAGTCAGCTTTTTTTGCGTTGGAATTTTTTCGAACAACGCTTGCGGATAAGTGACAATCCAAGTGTTTGTGCCGTTGTTGATTTTCTCTAGCACTTCAGCACGCAAAACGACATTTGCATTGTCTGTTTCTTCAAAATGGTATGCAGAACGATACGAAGCTGGATAAAAAACGATGTGTTTTTCATTTGGAAAAAGATTTTCTAAATCATTTAAGAAATAGGCAGCTTCCTCTTTGTCGCTCAATACAAAAAGATGATTTCCTGGAACTTGACTAGCAACCGCAGAAGCAATTGCAGCACGCGAAGAACCAACCAAACCTTTCAAATGAATGCGAATTTCAGCTTCTTGCAAAGCATTCGCCACTTGATCTACTTGACTGTATTTTTTAAAAAGCTGTAAAAATTCCGCTTGATTCATGCGTTTGAAGAAAAATGTTTTTGTCTGAAATGAAAGAGTTCAATTAAAGTACAAAGATGCGGATAAAATGTTTTAATGGCAATTGGAAAGCGAAGCTAAATCAGTACAAAAACAAAAATCATCAAAACTTGCAAAATTTACAAGTCTTGATGATTTAAGACTTAAAGTATTGAATTACAAATATTTAATAAATGATAATTTTAATCAATTTCCACTCAACTTATCACTGTATTTCTGAAACAAATCTGTTTGAGTATTAGTAGTGTCGATCCATTTTCCATTCATCAAAATAGAAGTCACCGAGTTGGTACGCATATCTAAAGCATTTCCTTTTGAGACAAAAAGTGTTGCAATTTTACCTTCTTCGATTGAACCGAATTGCTTTTCCATGCCCATGATTTCGCAAGCGCTCAAACTGATGGAACGAATTGCTTCTTCTTCTGTCAATCCATAAGCCATCGCAGTTCCAGCAAGGAAAGGTAAATTTCTGGCATTCATCGCTTCCATGTCACCCTCGTTTTGCAAACAAAATTTCACACCAGCGGATTGCAATAAAAATGGCAATCTGTAAGGCAAATCAACTGCATCTTCTTCCAATTCAGGCAAACTGTGCAAACGAGGAAGCATCACTGGAATTTGAGCATCTTTCAATTGTCGCGCCACCAAATGTGCATCATAGCCGCCCACAATAACTGGAAAGGGAATTTCAAAATTGTGCACAAAATCTATAATATCTAGCAATTGTTGTATGTCGTTTGCATGAAAATAAACCCTTTTATTTCCTACAAATGTTGCTTTCATGGCTTCAAAACGCAAATCTAAAACAGGTTCTTTTGCTTTCGCGTAGGCTTTCGATAAATTGAAAAATTGTGTCAATTCTTGTTTTTGAACATCGTAATTTTCATTGCGTTTTTTGCTTGCTGGTTCAGCCCACCATCCGCCACCTTGCATGCTTTGTGGCCAGTTTACATGAATTCCATCATCTGTTTTAGCAACTGCGTCTTCCCAGTTCCAACCACCTAAATGCATCACACTTGAAGTTCCTGCAATTTGTCCGCTTCTAGGTGTTGCTTGTGTCAATAAAACGCCATTTGTTCGCACTGTTGCAATTACTTTCGATTCTACGTTGTAAGCAATCAAGGCGCGCACATGTGGGTTAAAAATTCCCACTTCAGCGAAATCTCGAGTTGCTCTCACTGCATCAATTTCTGTCAATCCCAAAGTAGAATTTGGTGCTACAAATCCAGGATAAATGTGTTGATTGGAAATGTCGATGATGGTGTCCCAATCTTCGTTTTTGATCGTGTACGCCAATGCATTTTTAACCAAGATAATTTTGTCGCCTTCAATTCCGACCAAAGATTTTTCAATTACTTTGCCGTTTCCAACATGTAAATACCCATTGATAAACAATTTCTTATTCGCCTTTTGTGCTTGCACCGAAACACACAAAACAAGCGCTATTATTTGAATGATAAACTTCATTTCTTCAATATTTTAATTCGATAATTTTTTAATGCTCATTGGCGCCTTCACTTCCTTCTTCGCCGATTGTATTGCAATGAAATTCCTTGCGTTTTTTCTTTTCAAATGTCTTAGTTGGTTCTCCTTTTTCATTTGAAATCAACATTTTGGAAATAATTCTTGCTTTTTCTGATGCATTTTTGGTACGCAATGTCATGTCTCTTTCAGCATCAAATAGTATTTCGCCGTCGATGATCGTTTTTTCAACTTTCGCTTCAATGCTCAAAGGATTGGTTGACCAAATCACAATGTCAGCATCTTTCCCTATTTTCAAACTTCCCATCTTGTTGTCTAAATGCAACAATTTGGCTGGGTTCAAAGTCACCATTTTCCAAGCATCAATCTCAGAAACACCGCCATATTTGACCGTTTTCGCAGCTTCTTGATTCAATCTTCGTCCCATTTCAGCATCGTCGGAATTGATTGCCGTTACAATTCCTTGCTGATTCAAAATAGCCGCATTGTACGGAATCGCATCGTTCACTTCAAATTTGTAAGCCCACCAATCTGCGAAAGTTGAAGCACCAACTCCATGTTTTTTCATTTTGTCTGCCACTTTGTATCCTTCCAAAATGTGCGTAAAAGTATTGATTTTGAATCCCATTGAGTCTGCCACATGCATCAACATGTTGATTTCTGATTGAACATATGAATGGCAAGTAATAAATCGCTCGCTTTTCAAAATTTCACTCAAAACTTCCAATTCCAAATCAAATCTTGGCGATTGCAAACCTGATTGCGTTCTTTTTTTCTCAGAAAGTGACAGCCAGTTGATTTTGTCAGCTTGGTATTTTCTCGCTCGTTCAAATCCGTCGTAGAAAACTTGCTCCACACCCATTCTTGTTTGCGGAAATCTTACAGAATTGTCATCGCCCCAATTGGCTTGTTTCACATTTTCTCCCAAAGCAAATTTGATGAATTTAGGCGCATTTGGAATCACCATTTCTTCTGGTGTGTGTCCCCATTTTAATTTGATAAGTGCAGATTGACCACCGATTGGATTTGCTGAACCGTGCAACAATTGCGCTGCTGTAACGCCTCCACTCAGTTGTCTGTAAATATTGATGTCATCTGATTTAACTACGTCGCCAATGCTAACTTCCGCTGTGATCGATTGACCGCTTTCATTCACCCCTTTTGAAATCGCAATATGTGAATGTTCATCGATAATTCCACTCGTAACGTGTTTTCCTGTTGCGTCGATTGTAATTGTGCCAGGAGGAAGTGCTGGCGTTTCTTTACCAACAAATTTGATTTTTCCATCCACAACCAACACATTTCCTTTTTCTACAATTCCTTCAGCTTCATTCGTCCAAAGCGTTGCGTTTTGAATAAAAATCGTTTGTTTAGTTGGAATTGAATCAAAACCATAAGCCAAATTTGGAAACCAAGCTTTGCCCAAAGGCAAGGAATCTAATTTGAAAGGTTTATTTTCATCCGGCTTTTCATTTAACTTATTTCGAATTGCAGTCCATTTGATCCATCTTCCGTCAGGCAAAGTTCCATCGCCTTCAAAAACTCCTACTTTGGCGTTCACTTTGGCATGCAAATTCACACTTCCGTTCCATTTTGGATTTTTGGAATTGAATTGAATTGTCAAATCATTTCCGATTAAATTTGCAAAGCAATTGGTTGAAATCGTATCTGTTTTAGCAATTTTGGTGATTGTATCTGTTTTTGTTACCAAGGTCTTGAATTTCACCGCAGGTTTTTCAATTGTTCCAGTAATTTCAAATGGAATTGTTTCACCGTCAATCAATGCGTTGTATTTTCCTCGGATATCGTTGGTTTGTTTTTGAACAAGGATATTTTGCTCACCCAATAACCATGATTCCAATAAAGTCGCTTCTTGAACGAAAGGATTGTTGTCATAAATCACAAAACTTGCTTTTTTGCCATTTTCTAAGGTTCCAAATTCTGCCTGAATTCCCAACAATTCTGCAGGTGCGATGGTCAAAGCGCGCAAAGCTTCTTCAGCTGTTAGTCCTCTAGAAATCGCTTTTTGAATGTTCTTCCAGAAATCCGCTGGCGTAGCATTTCCTGTTGCCGATAAAATGATGTTGATGCCTTCTTTTCGCAACAAATAAGGATTCGACGGAGCCAATTCCCAGTTTTTCAAATCGCTTAATGGAATTTGCTTCGCGATATAAGGATCTTTGACTTCGAATGCGTCTGGGAAATTGATTGGTAAAACAAGCGTTCCGTTTAGTTTTTTTAAAGCCGGAATGATTTCGTATTCATTTCCAGAACCGATGTATGCGAAATTCAAGTTAAATTCTTTGCCAATTTTAGCAACACGTAAAATTTCCAATTTGTCATCTGTTTGAAAAAGCAAAGGCAATTTCATTTGTGCTGACAAGGCTTCAAGCGATAAATTCAATTCTTTATTTTGGTTGCTTTGATACCATTTTTGGTCGTAGAATGTTTGTCTTATCAGCGCAATACTTCCCATTTGTGAAGATGGGTACGTTTGATTAGAATTTCCATTTTTGAATGAAAAATAAGCCGCAGCTTCACTTTTCAAGATTTGTTTGTTGTAATTTGATTTCCCCAAAGAAACCAAAGTTCCCGTTCCGCGCATGATTCCATCGTTGATGTGCGTTGAAACCATTCCAAAACCCATTTGCAGCCATTGTTTACTTTTTTCTTCGTCAAAAGTGTAAGAATCAACTGCATTCACTTCTGGATGAATCGTTTCATTCCAGTGGTAAGCGCCTTTTTTGGAAGTTTCCAATTGAGGAGAATTTCCGTGTCTTCTTCCTGTTGGGGCAGGTAAACCTAAGTTGGTATTCGTCTCGATAAAAGCTGGCATGATCGTTTTTCCTTCACAATCAATCACTACAGCATCTTGCGGAATTTTGACTGTTTTACCCGTTTCAACAATTTTGTCGTCCTTGATTAAGATCGTTCCTTTTTCAATTTTAACGGTTGGAGAAACGTAAATGGTGGCGTTTGTCAAAGCATAAAAGTTTGCTTTTGATTGCGCTGTGCCGTTTTTGGGAGAAAGTTCTTGCGCGTTTACGCAAACTGAAAAGCATAGAAATAGAAGAATAATTATTCTCATAAGAAGAGTTTTAGCGCTGTGAATTTAATTAAAAAACAAAACATAGGGAATTAATGTTTTTGAAGTTGTATAAAAGCAATTACTTGTGTGCAAATCAATGATTTGGGATGAATTTTGTATTTCACCCTTCGGAGGGGGATTAAGGGGGAGGATTCATATTCAAGTTGTTAGAATTTTGTTTTTTTGAAATTTTCAGGATTTTTAGTAGCAGATATATGATTTTTGGTTTGGTTTCAGAAAAACGATGGGCTATGGATAACTACTAGGTTTCTTCAAATGTCGTCCCTACGGGACTTTAACTTGTTGGGGATGTATTTTTTACCCATATTTCGTGCCTAATGGCACTTTTTGTTCTTCTTTTAAGTTATCTAGTTATTGTAAAATCTAAAAACTTACATAGCTTCGTCCCTTTGGGGATGAAATGTTGGGTAAAAACCATGCACCTCGTATGAACTCGTCACGCTAGGGACGAAATTTTTGCATC
>JBFYPS010000048.1:0-6978 GCA_041303135.1 Crocinitomicaceae bacterium
ACGAAAGAGTTTGGTATAGAAGTGACTATGGTTTAATTTTAGAAGAATCTGAAACTGTAGAAAAAAAGGAAATATAAATAGATTTCAAAAATGAAAATCGAAAACGAAAATCCTAACAATGTTTACACCCAAAACTACTCGGTTAATAAACAAGATAGGAATAACAAAAACAATCACAATTCTTTGATGATATTGTTTACAGGTTTATCCGGCTCAGGAAAATCTACGATTGCCAGTAAACTAGAACAAGTTTTACATGCGCAAAACCTTCAAACATACACCTTAGACGGTGATAATATGAGACTAGGTCTAAACAGCGATTTAGGCTTTTCCACAGAAGCAAGAAATGAAAATCTACGCAGAATCGGAGAAGTTTCAAAATTGATGATTGATGCAGGTTTAATCACGCTTGCAGCGTTTGTTTCCCCTTTAAAATCTGATCGTGCTTTGATTGAAAAAATTGTAGGATCTGAAAATTTCATCGAAATCTTTGTAAATACTTCATTAGAAGAATGTGAACGAAGAGATGTGAAAGGTTTGTACGCAAAAGCAAGAAAAGGTGAAATTCCAAACTTTACGGGAATTAGTTCTCCTTATGAAGCACCTGAAAATCCTAGTTTAGAAATAAATACCGAAAATACTTCAGTTGAAAAAGCGGTTGAAATTATTACCGAATATCTTAAAAATAAAATATCTTTGCACCATGAATAAATATTATTTGAATTATCTTGACGAATTAGAGTCAGAAGCAATCTTCGTTTTAAGAGAAGTTGCAGCGCAATTTGAAAATCCTGTCATCTTATTTTCAGGAGGAAAAGATTCAATTGTAGTTACTTATTTAGCTCAAAAAGCTTTCTACCCGGCAAAGATGCCTTTTGCTTTATTGCACGTGGATACAGGGCATAATTTCCCTGAAACTATTGAATTTAGAGATAAATTGGTAAACTCCTTAGGTGTTCAATTATTGGTTGGATCTGTTCAAGATTCAATTGATGATGGAAGAGTTGCAGAAGAAAAAGGAAAAAATGCATCTAGAAATGTATTGCAAATCACTACATTGCTGGATACTGTGGAAAGATACAAAATTGATTGCGCCATCGGTGGTGGAAGAAGAGACGAAGAAAAAGCAAGAGCTAAGGAGCGTTTTTTCTCTCATAGAGATGAATTTGGTCAATGGGATCCAAAAAATCAAAGACCAGAATTATGGAATTTGTTTAATGGCAAACAATTTAAAGGAGAACATTTCAGAGCTTTCCCTATTTCAAATTGGACTGAAATGGATGTTTGGAATTACATCAACCGTGAACAATTGGCAATTCCATCTTTGTACTTTGCTCACGAAAGAGAGGTAATTTGGAGAGATGATGCTTGGATTCCGCTTTCAGAACACATCAAACTTGATGCAAATGAAGTGGTTTCGACAAAAAGAATCAGATTCAGAACTTTAGGTGATATCACAATCACTGGTGGTATCGAATCTGATGCTGACACACTTGAAAAAATCGTTGATGAAGTTAGTACAATGAGATTAACAGAACGAGGAAATAGATCTGATGATAAAAGGTCTGAGAGCGCGATGGAAGATAGAAAACGCGAAGGATATTTTTAATTAATCAAATCATTGAAATAAAAAAAATTATGGAATTACATAACAGTCAATTATTACGTTTTACCACTGCAGGTAGCGTAGATGATGGAAAAAGTACACTTATTGGTAGATTATTATATGACTCAAAGTCAATTTTTGAAGATCAATTATCTTCTATCGAATCAACATCAAAGAAAAAAGGTCATGAAGGTGTCGATTTAGCACTTTTTACTGATGGTTTAAGAGATGAACGTGAGCAAGGTATTACAATTGATGTTGCTTATAGATATTTTACAACACCAAAACGTAAATTTATCATTGCTGATACTCCTGGACATATTCAATATACCAGAAACATGGTAACAGGAGCATCTACTGCGAATGCTGCTATTATTTTAATTGATGCTAGAAATGGTGTTATTGAACAAACAAAAAGACACTCTTTTATTGCTTCTTTACTTCAAATCCCACACATCATTGTTTGTGTAAACAAAATGGATTTGGTAGAGTATAGTGAAAAAAGATTCAATGAAATTGTGGAAGAATTTGAAGTTATTTCTTCAAAGTTAATGATCAAAGATGTTCACTTTATTCCAATTAGTGCTTTAGACGGAGATAACGTTGTAAATCGTTCCGAAAATATGCCTTGGTTTAGTGGTGCACCTATGTTACATACTTTAGAAACATTGCATATCAGTAGTGATATTAACAAAATTGACGCTCGCTTCCCTGTACAAACAGTGATTCGTCCTCAATCTGAAGAACATAGAGACTACAGAGGTTATGCTGGTAGATTAGAAAGTGGTATTTTAAGAGTTGGTGACGAAATCACTGTACTTCCTTCTGGATTTACCTCCAAAATTAAAACTATTGATTGTTTTGAAACTACTTATCAAGAAGCATTTGCACCTATGTCAGTTTCGATTACTTTAGAAAGTGATATCGATATCAGCAGAGGTGATATGATTGTAAGATCAAATAATCAACCTACTTGTTCTCAAGAATTTGATGTAATGCTTTGTTGGTTAAATAACAATTCTGCAAGACCAGGAGCAAAGTATTCGATCAAACATACAAGTAATGATCAAAAAGCAATTATCAAAGAAGTTGTATATAAAATGGATATAAATGCCATTGAAAGAAACAACGAAGATAAATCTATTAATATGAATGACATTTGTAGAGTTAAAATTAGAACTACAAAGCCGTTAATGATAGACGAATATAGAGATAATCGCATGACTGGAAGTATCATTTTAGTTGATGATGCAACCAATGAAACAGTTGCCGCAGGAATGGTGATCTGATAATCAAATAAATTCAATTTAAAAATGTCAGATTTAAATTTATTAAAAACTGCAATTATTGCTGCGCTTGAAGCTGGTGAAAAAATCATGGAAATCTATGAAACAGAAGATTTTGGTGTTGATTTCAAAAGTGATAATTCACCGCTAACGAAAGCAGATGTGGCATCTCATAATATCATCGAGAGCCATTTGTTGACTACAAATATTCCAATTCTTTCCGAGGAAGGAAAAAATATTCCTTACGATGAAAGGAAGGATTGGAAACAACTTTGGATTGTTGATCCGATTGATGGAACAAAAGAGTTTATCAAACGAAATGGCGATTTCACTGTTAATATTGCTTTAATTGAAAATCAAATTCCTGTTTTGGGTGTAATTTATACTCCTGTTTTGAACGAATTGTTTTTTTCAACTAAAGATGGAGGTGCTTTCAAGGTGATTACTAAATCCCATGCTGATGATTTCCAATATTTGCAGGAAAACGCTGTAAAACTTCCAATTGTGACAAAAAAGGAAGCTTATACTGTTGTTGCTAGTAAATCTCATATGTCGGTGGAAACCGAAGATTATGTGAAAGAACTCGAAAAAACACACGGAAAGGTTGAATTGATTTCAAGAGGAAGTTCTCTTAAACTTTGTATGGTTGCCGAAGGAAAAGCAGATTGCTATCCTCGCTTTGCACCAACAATGGAATGGGATACAGCTGCCGGTCAAGCAATTTGCATGCATGCTGGCTTTGAGGTGATCGATTGGTCAACTCAAAAGGAAATGCTTTACAATAGAGAGAATTTATTAAATAACTGGTTCTTAGTAAGATGAAAGGTATCGTTCTAGCAGGTGGATCTGGCACTCGCCTATTTCCTATCACAAAAGGAGTTTCAAAGCAGTTGCTTCCAATTTATGATAAACCAATGATTTATTATCCGATTTCTGTCTTGATGCTAGCTGGAATAAGAGAAATATTAATTATTTCAACACCTCAAGATCTTCCAAATTTTGAAAAATTATTGGGAGACGGAAGTGATTTCGGAGTACAATTCACCTATAAAGTTCAACCAAGTCCTGATGGTTTGGCTCAAGCTTTTATTTTAGGTGAAGAATTTATTGGAGGCGATGATGTTTGTTTGGTTTTAGGTGACAATATTTTCTACGGTCATGGACTCACAGAGCTGCTTAAATCAGCAAAATCTAATGTTGTAGACAATGGAAATGCGACTGTATTTGGTTATTACGTAAATGATCCTGAAAGATATGGTGTTGCAGAATTTGATGGTAAAGGAAATGTGGTTTCTATTGAAGAAAAACCGCTTTCTCCAAAATCAAATTATGCTGTCGTAGGTCTGTATTTTTATCCAAATGAAGTTATTGAAATTGCAAAATCAATCAAACCTTCAGATCGTGGTGAATTAGAAATAACTACTGTCAATGAAGTTTTTCTTTCAAAAGAAAATTTGAAAGTAGAATTGATGGGAAGAGGGTTTGCTTGGCTTGATACTGGAACTCATGATTCGCTAATTGAAGCCAGCAGTTTTATCCAAACGATAGAAAAAAGACAAGGATTGAAGGTTGCTTGTTTGGAAGAAATCGCATTTGATCAAGGTTTTATTTCAAAAGAAAAAGTTTTAGACCTTGCGAAACCACTTGCAAAAACAGGTTACGGACAATATTTAATTAAAAAAGTTTCCAAGTGAAAATAACAGAAACAAATATTGAAGGTTTGGTCATCATTGAACCAAAAGTTTTTGGTGATGCTCGTGGATATTTCATGGAAACATTTCAAAAAAATACATTTAATTCAAATGTGACAGAAACTGAATTCATTCAAGATAATGAATCAAAGTCCTCTAAAGGAGTACTAAGAGGATTGCATTTTCAACTTCCACCCTATCAGCAAGCAAAATTGGTGAGGGTGATTGATGGAGAAGTTTTAGATGTTGCTGTAGATTTAAGAAAAGAATCAAAAACCTATGGTAAGCATTATTCAATCTTATTATCGGGCGAAAATAAAAAGCAATTTTTCGTACCTAGAGGTTTTGCGCACGGATTTGTTGTTTTAAGTGAAACTGCCATTTTCAGTTATAAAGTGGACAATCTTTATGCGCCTACTCATGATTCTGGTATTTTGTGGAATGATGAAACATTAAACATTGATTGGAACATCGCCACTGAATTGATTCAACTTTCCGAAAAAGACAAAAATTTAAGTTCATTTAAAGACTTTAATAGTCCATTTTAAAATGAAAATATTAGTAACAGGAAAAAATGGTCAACTAGGATCTGAAATCAATTCGTTGGTTGCAGATTTTCCGCAACACCAATTTCATTTTACTGGATCTAGCGAATTCAATCTTTCCAGTAAAGAATCAATGAGCTCATTTTTGAGTAAGCACCAATTCGATTTAATCATCAATTGTGCAGCTTACACGGCTGTTGATAAAGCAGAAGACGACACTGAAATGGCTGAATTGGTTAATGTTCAAGGTGTTCGGTTTTTAGCCGAATATTGTGTTGAAAAGAACATTAAAATCATCCATATTTCAACAGATTATGTTTTTGATGGTTCCAAAAATACGCCTTATATCGAAAGTGACATTACAAACCCAACTGGTGTTTATGGTGAAACTAAGCGAAAAGGTGAACTTGAATTAATCAATAGTAGAGCAAATAGCATCATTATTAGAACTTCTTGGGTTTATTCAACTTTTGGAAATAACTTTGTTAAAACGATGTTAAAACTGGGGGCTGAAAGAGAAATTTTAAACGTTGTTATAGATCAAATTGGAACGCCAACATACGCCAAAGATTTGGCTAACGCATGTTTGATAATTGCCAATCAAATCGACAATTGGAAACCTGGATGTACAATTTATCACTATTCAAATGAAGGCGTGACGAGTTGGTATGATTTTGCACACGAGATTATGTTGGTAGCAAAATTGAAATGCAAGGTTAGTCCTATTGAAACTTATGAATATCCAACCAAAGCTAAAAGGCCACATTTTTCAGTTTTAAACAAAAAGAAGATTCGCACAGACTTCAATTTAGTAATCCCAAATTGGAAAGAGTCATTAGTATCTATGATAAAAAAACAATAAAATGGGAAAAGATAGTTTCTTTAAAATTCTAAAAGAAGATTATAAGGTTTTTAGACTTGTTTATACAGGAAATCCAATATTAGCATTTTTTTATAATCCAAGTTTTAAAATTGTATTAATATTTAGATTAAGTCAGTTATTTAAGCGTTATTTTCTAACTCAATTTCTAGCTTATTTTCTTACTATGTTAAATGATTTTTTGCACGGAGTGTGGTTACCTTCAACAGTAAAAATAGGTAAGGGTTTATTTTTGGGGCATCCTAGAGGTCTTATTGTAAACTCAAAAACAGTTATAGGTGATTATTGTTCAATTATTCAAAGAGTTACTATTGGTGGGCCAAATGTGGTAATTGGAAATAATGTAGAAATAACCTCCAATGTAAGTATTATTGGAGATAGAAACAAAGAAGAAACTTTAAAAATTGGTGATAATAGTGTAATTGCTGCAGGAGCAGTTGTTTTGAAGTCCGTATCAAATAATACAGTTGTAGGAGGCATACCTGCAAAAGTACTAAAGGTAATAAATGACGATGAGAATTGGATTTCAAAAAGAAAATTTGAAAAAATTAATAGAAAAAATAAAAAAGCATAAAACTTTACGTTTTCAGTTTTAAAAATTTCTCCTAATGTTGAATAAAATAAAAAATGATGTAAATTTAAGAGAAATACTTTTTGGAAGCATTTTATCTTTTATTCTTAAAATGACTGGGATGGCTTTGGGTTTTGTATTAATTTACTTAATTTCAAAAAAGACGGGACCAGAAGGTGTTGGATACTATAATTGGACAATACAATTCTTGACATTATTGGGTATTGCCCTAAGTTTTGGAATGAATACCTCTGTTCTAAGATATACCGGAGAATTTAACAAAAATCAAAAAGGAAATTTACATAAACTATACAACTACTTTGTTCAAATTGTTGGTCCAATCTCTTTTTTAGTTGGGATTATAATATATTTTTCATCGGAAATAATTTGTGACTTCTT
>JBFYPS010000049.1:0-7850 GCA_041303135.1 Crocinitomicaceae bacterium
GGTTTTTAACTTTGTTAAGTAATTTTTAAGCTTGATAAGGTTTAATTATTCGCTTACCTAAAGTTAAATAATGAATTTTGATATTTCCAAATTTTTCGAAGTTTTTATGTGATTTTATCTGTTGTAAACACTTACACCCCCCATTTTATTGAGAAACAAAAATTCAACTTTCCACTTCGCCAAATATTAACTTTATAAACCCTAATTTCTATTTTATTCTTAATTTCGTGTCATCTATGAAATTCATTTCCGACATATCTCTTTTTTGGCTGATTCCAATTGGTGCGATTGCATTTTTACTTACTTATTTATTTTATAGAAAAGAAGCTTGGCTAAATGAAATTCCTAGCTGGACAAAAAAATCACTTTTCACACTCAGATTTTTAAGCCTGTTTTTTATAGGGATTTTACTTCTGGGAATTCTTTTTGAATCTATCACTTACCGAAAAGAAAAACCAATCTTTATTACTTTAGTTGATAATTCTCATTCACTTAAGAACTATAAAGACAGCTCCAAAATTTCTCAAAGAATTGCAGACTTTAATTCGAAGCTAAAAGAAAAATTCAGCGAAAAATTTGATTTAATATCCTATGCTGTAGGCGACGATTTTCGACAAATTGAATCGTTCAACTTAAAAGACCAACATTCAAATTTATCTAATGGTTTTGAACAAATATATTCGCAATACTACAACAGGAATATTGGTGGAATAGCATTTATTTCTGATGGTAATTTTAATGAAGGTCCAAATCCTATTTATTCGGCTGAGAAAATTGCCCTTACCCCTATTTTTACCTTGGGTGTTGGTGATACGATACCACACAAAGATCAATTAATCAGAGATGTTACAACCAACGAAATTGCATTTTTGAAAAATAAATTTCCCGTTGAAATTGATGTTGAAGCGTTAAAAGTTGGAAAAAGAAATAGCAAAGTTTCAATTTATCACAACAATAAAATAGTCGCAAGCAATAATGTGAATTTTGAAAATGGCCAATTCGACTTTAAACACATTACTTTCGAACTTGAGGCAACAGAAATTGGATTTCAAAACTATACAGTCGAAATTTCTCCAATCGATGGAGAATACACCACTAAAAATAACCGAAGATCATTTTACATTGAAGTTCTAGATGGAAGAAACAAAATCGTTTTGCTCGCTGGAGCACCACATCCTGATGTTGCGGCCTTGAAATATGTACTTGAAAAGGACGAAAATGTGCAAGTAGAATCAAAATTAATTGGTGATTTGGATAAAAAATTAGACAAAGTTGATTTGGTTATTTGGCACGAACCCGGAATCAATTTTAATCAAGCGGTTCTCGACGCAATCAGAAATGCTGGCAAACCAATATTGTTTTTTGCTGGCCCAAATACGAATGGAAGTACGATTAAGAAACTTGATATTGGAATGACCATTGGCAATTCAAATCAAACAGATGAAGTGCAACCTGGATTCAACGCTGGCTTCGAATTGTTTGAATTGACAACAGAACTTCAAAATACTTTGAGATTTTACCCTCCTGTGAAAGTAAAATACGGAGAAATTAAATTGAACCCACAGAATAAAGTTTTACTCTCACAAAGACTGGGCGATTTCTATAAAAAAGACCCTATTCTTTATTTTGGCGAAAAAGCAAATGTGAAATATGGCGTTTTTCTAGGTGAAGGAATTTGGAAATGGAAAATCAACGAATATAGTCGAACCAAATCGACAGCAATGTTTGAAGAATTAATTCAAAAAATTACACAATTCCTTGTCATCAAACAAAATGCATCATCTTTGAGGTTAACCTTACCAAGGAGATTTTCTAAAGGTGAAGAAGTGAAAATTAAAGCTGAATTCTACAATGAATCGCTGGAATTAATCACTAAACCTAAAATCTCCTTCAGTTTAAAAGATGAACGAAATAACAAATCCAATTTTGAATTTGGCGTTTCTGGAAATTTCTACGTTTTACCGCTTGGAACTTTAAAGCCTGGTAAATATACTTGGACCGCTTCCACAACGCATAATGGGAAAAAACATATAAAAAATGGAACCTTTGTCGTTGAAGATATCGAAATTGAATCTTTGGAAACAGTTGCAAATCATGGATTATTGAATCAAATTTCTAAAAATTCAAATGGTAAGTTTTACCAACTTGCTGACTATGATAAACTATTAAGCGATTTGGAGAAACGAGAAGATATTGTTGAAATGTCCTACGAGGAAAGCGCCTTCAATGATTTGTTAGATTATTTCTGGCTTTTACTGCTAATTTGTTTGACACTGACTGCAGAATGGTTCCTAAGAAGATGGAATGGCAGTTATTAATTGATTATTCTCTAGTCGAAGTTCGAATCAATTCAGATCGATAATTGGACAACAAATGTGACTTTGAGATAAATCCAACAAACTCATTTTCAGAAACTACTGGTAATATCCATGCATTTGTTTCATCAAATTTGTTCATGATTGAATGCATACTTTCATTTGCATCGATTACACTTGGCGGTTTGATCATCAATTGTTTCGCTTTCAAACTATCATACAATTCAGTTTTAAAAATCGTTTCCCTAATTTGATCTAATTGAATAATTCCCACCAATTGATTTAATTCTGTCAAAACAGGAAAAATATTTCGATTGGAATGCGCAATAATATGGGTGATTTCTCTCAATGTCGCTTCTGGTTTTAATGTTTGATAATCTGTTTCTATCAATCTTTCAGATTTCAAGGAAGACAATATTGTAACATCTTTATTGCTTCTCAAAACTTGACCTTTTTTGGCTAAATTTTTAGCATCCATTGAAAGTGGTTCTATACTTCTAACAACCGCATAACTGATGGCTGAAACCAACATCAGCGGAATCATCAATTCATATCCACCTGTAATTTCTGCGATCAAAAATATTCCAGTTAACGGTGCATAAAAGATCCCCGTCAAAACACCTGACATGCCAACCAAAGTAAAATTGCTAATTGGCAAGGTTGCAATACCCGTCAAATTCACCAATCTTGCGAATACATATCCGATATACGCACCAACAAAAAGTGAAGGAGCAAAATTCCCTCCATTTCCACCACTATTGATAGTCACAGCAGCGGCAATTACTTTCACAAACATCACAATACCAACAAAAAGCAAGACAAACCAACCTTCTGTTTTCATGCTTTTAAAAATACTCGTATCTAGTAATTTCTCAGGCGTATTGCTTGACAAAATTTTGATACTTTCATAACCTTCACCGAAAAGCGGTGGCAAAATCAAAATTACAATCGCCAAAAAAACACCTCCTTTAATGGCCTTACCATAGGTCCAATCTTTTGAACGATCTAGCACCTTTTCAATGCGCAAGTAAATTCTAGAATAGTAAATTGAAATCAAACCTGTTAAAATCCCAAGTAAAACGTAAAATGGTACATTGTAATAGTTAAACGCTTCTTGCAACTTGAAAGTCAAAAGAATTGAATCTCCCAAAATGATTTTGGATGTCAAACCTCCAACTGCAGCGGCAATAATCAATGGAATAAATGCAGAAATACTGGCGTCAACCAGCAAAACTTCCAATGCAAATAATACTCCTGCAATTGGTGCATTAAAAGCAGCACCTATTCCTGCAGCAGCTCCGCAAGCCAAGAGTAAAACCCTGTCTTTGTAGATTAATTGATATGTTTTGGCAAAATTGGAACCAATAGACGAACCAGTAGTAACAATCGGTGACTCCAAACCAGCGGAACCTCCGAAACCAACAGTCACGGCGCTCGTTATAATGTGAGAATACATTTGATCCTTTGGCAAAAAGCCTGATTTCTTTACAATTGAACGAATAATATTCGCTGTCCCTCGACCTAATTTTTGATTAAAAAAACGACGAACAATAAAGGTGGTCAAAATTATTCCAATCATCGGAAAAATCAAGTACAAATAGCTGTTAAGATTGAAAGGTAACTTAAAATCTAAGGTAACAAATCGGTGAATTTGGTAAACAAAAATCTTCAAAATTACCGCTGCAAATCCAGCAGTTAGTCCAACCATCATACTCGCGAAAATTAAAAATTGTTGCTCAGACAATTTCGATCTAACCCATTTTATGGAACGCTCAATAATTGAAAATAAACTTTGATAGAACTTCAATTTATTATTTTTTTTGATGATTTACACAAATATACTAAAATCAAAATAAGCATATTTATGAAAATTAGTTATCCATTAGGCAAAAAAGAAAGTGAATGCGCTCTATATGGATGAAAATATTTAAACATTTCATTCTTATTTTTTTTAACTTTGCGCAATCAATTTAAAAACTGAAAAATAATGGCTCACAATATCAAACCAGGCGTTGCCTCAGGAGATGAAGTTCAAGCAATTTTTAGATATGCAAAAGAGAAAGGTTTTGCTTTACCAGCGGTAAACGTAACAGGTTCCTCAACGGTGAACGGAGTTATGGAAACTGCTGCAAAACTAAATGCTCCAGTGATTATTCAATTTTCTAACGGAGGTTGTTTGTACAATGCTGGAAAAGCGCTTTCAAATGAAAATGAAAAAGCGGCAATTTTGGGCGGAATCGCTGGTGCGAAACACATTCACACTTTGGCTGAAGCTTACGGCGCAACTGTTATTTTACATACAGATCACTGCGCGAAAAAACTTTTGCCTTGGATTGACGGTTTGTTAGATGCAAGTGAGGAATTTTTCAAAGAAACTGGAAAACCATTGTATAGCTCTCACATGATTGATTTGTCTGAAGAACCAATCGAAGAAAACATTGAAATCTGTAAAACTTATTTGGCTCGCATGAGCAAAATGGGAATGACCTTAGAAATAGAATTAGGAATTACTGGTGGTGAGGAAGATGGAGTAGATAACTCTGATGTGGATAGCTCAAAACTATACACTCAACCTGAAGAAGTTGCTTATGCTTACGAGGAATTGATGAAAGTAAGTGATAAATTCACCATTGCTGCTGCTTTTGGAAATGTTCATGGTGTTTACAAACCAGGAAACGTGAAATTGACACCTAAAATTTTGAAAAATTCTCAAGAATATGTTCAAAATAAATTCAATACTGGAACAAATCCAGTTGATTTCGTGTTTCACGGAGGATCAGGTTCTACTTTAGAGGAAATCAGAGAAGCTATCAGTTACGGTGTTATCAAAATGAACATCGATACAGATTTGCAATTTGCATTCACTGAAGGAGTTCGTGATTATGTTACTAAAAACATTGATTATTTAAAAACACAAATCGGAAATCCTACGGGAGACGATCAACCAAATAAAAAATACTACGACCCGAGAAAATGGATGAGAGAAGGTGAATTGACATTTGTCAAAAGACTTGAACAAGCATTCCATGATCTTAATAATGTAAATACGCTTTAATATTAATTCAGCACAAAAAACAAACTATGGGTTGGTTTAAAAGAGACAAAGAAGGAATTACAACTTCGACAAAAGAAAAAAAAGAAACGCCTGAGGGACTTTGGCACAAGTGTTCCAATTGCAAAACTGTTTTCACAGAATCTGAATTTGTCAAAAACAATTACGTTTGTGATAGATGTTCTCACCATGAGCGAATTGGCTCAAAAGAATATTTTGATATACTTTTTGATGATGGGAAATTTACGGAATTAGATGCAAATCTTTCTTCTGGAGACCCTTTGAAATTTGAGGATACTAAAAAATACGTTGATCGGGTTAAAGCAACTCAAAAAAGTTCTGGATTGAAAGATGCGGTTAGAACCGCCTATGGAAAATTAGAAGGAATGGACTTTGTTATTGCAGCAATGGATTTTGGATTTATTGGTGGTTCGCTTGGATCCGTAGTAGGTGAAAAAATTGCCCGCGCCATCGACAAAGCAATCGAATTGAAATGTCCTTTTATGATTATCTCTAAATCTGGAGGTGCTCGCATGATGGAAGCTGGATTTTCATTGATGCAAATGGCGAAAGTTAGTGGGAAATTAGGTCAATTGGCTGAGAATAAATTACCTTACATTTCTTTTTTGACAGATCCAACAACTGGTGGTGTAACCGCTTCATTCGCAATGTTGGGAGATTTAAATATCGCAGAACCGAAAGCGTTAATTGCATTTGCTGGTCCAAGAGTTGTGAAAGAAACAATCGGTAGAGATTTACCAGAAGGATTCCAAACTTCAGAATTCTTATTGGAACACGGATTTTTAGATTATATCGTTGAAAGAGGTGAATTAAAACAAACATTAGCCACATCGCTGAAGATGTTCAATAATTAATATTCAAGTCCTACAGAAATGTGGGACTTTTTTTTAGTCAAATTTTTCGAAATGATTTTGACGCCATCCTTCAACTAAACTCAAAATCTCAGCGGATTTTTCTAAATGTGGATGATGTTTCACAAAATCTAAAAATGCAATCTCAGCTTGAGGAACTGAGTTTTGAATGAGCTCAAGTTGTAATTTTGTACCATATTGATCTTCTTTTCCTTGAATGGCTAATAGCGGACAAGTAATTCCTTCAATATCTTTAACGATATTCCATGCTCTAAAAGGTTCACTCAACCAAGTATTTGCCCAAGCGAAAAAAAGCGATTCTGTTTTTTCACCGTGAAACTTTTTCAATCCGTCTAATTTTCCTGCACGGAATGCATCAATCGCAGGCTGAATTCCAGCGCGTGTTTCAGGTTCGTTCAAAACGTGTGCCGCCATCGTTATCATACCAGAGACAAATTTTGGAAATTTAGAGGCGTATAACAAAGCAATTGTCCCGCCATCTGAATGTCCAACTAAAAACACCCGTTTTCCTCCTGGCAAGATTTTCTGAATGACTTCGTGCAATTCATCGTAAGCATAATCATGCAGGTAGTTTTCATTTCTTTCACCAATCAAAGCGTCAGAATCACCGTGACCTCTTCTTTCTATAACGAATCCATTCATTCCTAAACTATCACACACTAATTTCGGAAAATTTCTCCATTGTCCGATTGAACCCAAAGCTTCATGCAAAAACAGCAAAATAGTGTTCTCCTGAAAATCGGTTCTGTTTGTTAAATTGCTTTTTTCTGATTCGATAAAAGCGATTTGAACCTGATGTGTCGAAAGTTGGAGTTTCTTTAAAATCATCTTTTGTAAAACAAAAAATCCCACATTGCTGCAGGATTTAATAATATAAAATATTGTAAATTAGTTTTTTACTCGCTCTTGGTACAAACCTGTACGTGTATCAATTTTGATAATTTCTCCAGTATTGATAAACAATGGAACACGAATTTCAGCGCCAGTTGCAATGGTTGCTGGTTTCATTGTGTTTGTTGCTGTATCACCTTTAATTCCTGGTTCAGTATAAGTTACTTCAGAAATAATGGAGATTGGTAATTCAACTACCAAAGGAGTTTCTTCTTCGGCGTGAAACAAAATACTACAAGTCATTCCTTCAACCAAAAAACCTGGTTTTTCAATCATCTTAGCAGGAATGTTTACTTGTTCAAAATTTTCATTATTCATGAAAACATAATCAGTTCCTTCTTGATACAAATATTGATATTCACGATTTTCAATTCTAACAGTCTCAATTTTATGACCTGCTGAAAAAGTATTGTCTATCACTTTCCCCGTTTCAATTTGTCTCATTTTCGTACGAACGAAAGCAGGACCTTTTCCAGGTTTTACGTGTTGAAACTCGATAATTTGACACAGTTTATCGTTAAATTTAATGCATAAACCGTTTTTGATATCAGATGTATTTGCCATGATGCTTCTTTATAATAGAGCGCAAAAATAGAAAAAAAAGTTTGAAGAATATTAAAATTCTTAATCATTAAAAACCGAACAAAATCTTTTGTTCCTTTTGCTTGATCAAAACGAACCCAAAAATCAAGGCTGAGT
>JBFYPS010000050.1:0-2655 GCA_041303135.1 Crocinitomicaceae bacterium
GTGCAAGGTTTCCAAGTGATGGGTGGCGTGACGTTTAGGTTTTAGGGAATTTAGACTTTAAAATATTGAAAGCTTGCAGGAATTGGTTTCTGCAGGCTTTTTTATGCAAATCTCTAAATGAGAATTTTAGCTTGAATGGTTGCGTTTGGAAAACCTTTTCATAGTAGGGTTTTACCATCGTACCAAAAAAATAATGTAACTGTTTTTTGGAATTTCACAACTTTTTTATATCTTAAACACATGAAAACGAAAAACATACTTCTAATAATCTTAATTTTTAGCAGTTTTTTAAATTCTGCGCAAGTGAATTTGATTCCAAATGGTGATTTTGAGCTTGGACCTTTAAATTCTTCTGCAGGGTGGGAAAATGAGATTAATAACAACTGCGAAGTAATTGGTAGCATGCAAGTACCGCTAAATTGGGAGAGGATTACAGGATCTCCTGATAGATTAATACTTGGAGACATCCCTTGCAATTGGGATGATGATATTCCATTCTCAGGTAATGCATATATTGTATTGGGTTATCAAGAATCAGGAAAAGCAACACTTATTGAAACTTTAAATTCAGACAAAAGTTATAAAGTTAAGTATTATGCTAAGATGGAGACATTCAGAAATATTTCTAATGATTCGATTTCATTTCTAATGATTATAGGAAACGACACTGTTAAGTCCCCAATTATTTTTCATAATTCCGAGTGGAGCTATTACGAATACGATTATCATCCAACTTCAAACTTCAATACACTAACACTTAAAGTAGTAGATTTTGTGTCCACAGGAGTTAAAATAGATAAAATTGAGTTAGAAGTAATAGACAGCTTAAATTCTTTCGAAAATATTGTAACAAATCCGTATTTAATTTATCCAAATCCTGCAATTGACTTCCTCCACATAAATTCACAAAATAAAATTGAGAATATTGAAATCTATGACTTTTTTGGTCATTTGATTTTTAGTCAACAAAATTTTCCAAACGAAGAGTACGTTTTAAATATTGAGAAAATTAACTCAGGAATTTACTTTGTCAAAATTAGAACTGAATTTGCCGAAACCATAAAGAAAATGGTGAAGGAATAAAACAATTAAAACCCACAAAAAAAGCTTGCAAAAATTCAATTTCTGCAAGCTTTTTTCATTTTATATCAACCGTTCTTAAAACTCTGCATTCCCCGGTGTTCTTGGGAAAGGAATTACGTCGCGGATATTGCTCATTCCGGTAACGAACATCACCATGCGCTCAAATCCTAAACCGAAACCTGCGTGAGGCACCGTTCCGAATTTGCGTGTTTCTAAATACCACCACAAATCTTCTTCGTGAATTCCGAAATCGGCGCATTTCTTTTTCAATACATCCAAACGTTCTTCACGTTGCGAACCGCCCACCATTTCTCCAATGCCTGGAAACAAAATGTCCATCGCGGCAACCGTTTCTTTTCCAGCTTCGCAACCTTCGTTTGCACGCATATAGAAAGCCTTGAAAGAAGCAGGATAATCAGTGATAATCACAGGGCGTTTGAATTCTTTTTCAACCAAATAGCGCTCGTGTTCTGATTGCAAATCTGTTCCCCAAGTAACGTCGTATTTGAATTTTTTCTTTTTGAAAGGCGTTGAATTCATCAACACTTCAATCGCTTCTGTATAAGTAATGCGTTTGAAATCGTTGGTTGTTACAAATTCAAGTCGCTCCAACAAAGTCAATTCATTGCGCTCATTGGCAGGTTTTGAAGCTTGCTCAGTGATTTCTCTTTCGTTCAAGAATTTTAAATCATCTGCGCAATTTTCCATCACATATTTGCAAATGTATTTCAACATTTCCTCCGCCAAATCCATGTTGTCGTGGATGTCGTTGAACGCTACTTCAGGTTCGATCATCCAAAACTCCGCCAAGTGGCGAGAAGTATTGGAATTTTCCGCGCGGAATGTTGGTCCGAAAGTATATACTTGACCCAAAGCCAAGGCAGCCAATTCCGCTTCCAATTGACCAGAAACCGTCAAGTTTACAGATTTGCTGAAAAAATCTTCAGAAAAATCAACTTTTCCGTCTTCTGTTTTTGGTAAATTTTCTAAATCTAAGTTGGTTACATGAAACATTTCGCCTGCACCCTCAGCATCTGAACCCGTGATGATTGGCGTATGTAAATAGTAAAAACCTTTGTTGTTGAAGAATTGATGAATCGCAAACGACACTGCGTGACGCACTCTGAAAACCGCGCCAAACAAGTTTGTTCTGAAACGCAAATGCGCTTGTTCACGCAAAAATTCCAAGCTGTGTTTTTTCGGTTGCATCACCGTTTTTTGAATATCGTCAGGATTCGCTTCACCGATAATTTCGATTTCAGTTACTTGCAATTCAATCGATTGTCCAGCACCTTGAGAAGCCACAATTTCGCCAGTCAAACCAATGGCTGCACCCGTTGTGATTTTTTTCAAAATTGCTTCGTCGTATTTTTCAAAATCAACCACTGCCTGCAAATTATTGATTGTAGAACCGTCATTCAATTGAATAAAACGATTACTGCGGAATGCGCGAACCCATCCTTTCACAACCAAAATTTGTCCGACTTCAGCCTGACTCAAAACTTCTGCAATTTTTACTCTCTTCATTTTTATAAAATATAGGCTACAAAAATAAATAAATAAGTTGAAGAA
>JBFYPS010000051.1:0-15115 GCA_041303135.1 Crocinitomicaceae bacterium
ATCTTTCATTTGAAAGGTTTCTATTTCGTGTTGGGCGGAATTTTGGTCACCTACCTCACTTATTTAGCATTCAAACAAGCTGATAGCTTCGGGATTATTTTCTATGCAGAAAAACGAAACAAAGAGCCGAAAATGACCAAATTCAAAAAATTCATGTTGGCGTTTCTGGGCATCGCTTACATCGGTATGATTGGTGGATTCACTTATTTCAGAACTGATGCTACACTGCAAAAAGAAGGCGTCGTTTGTCTCGCATCCATCACCAACGGCACGCACACCACCAGAAAATCACTCAAAAGAGGAACTGAAAACAGCTACAGCATCGAATTCACTTTCAAAACAATTTCAGGCGAAAAAATCACTGGTTTCGATAATGTCAACGCCGAAGAATTCAGCCGCCTGCGCATTGGCTCAGTTGTCAAAGTTATTTACCAACCAAACCACCCAATTGTGATGCGCACGATTTTGAATAAGGATGATGAATTGAAGTTTAAGGAGAAAATTGATGCGTTTAGAGGGTTTGTGTTTTTTAATTTTTAATGAGAATTAAATTTTCTTAAAAATCACTTCGCATACTCCTTCACAATCACCCCTTTCTCAATCCTAAATTTCTGATTCATAAAAGTGAATTTTTCACCTTCGCTTTTCTTGATTAAATTTTCCAAATCGGCTTCCATGGTGTGGACGGAGCCGCCTGTTTTGCGGGCGAGGTTGAGGTATTCTGCACTGATTCCGTAGCTGGTGCCACACAAAATGATGCGCACGGGTTTGTTGAGTTTTTCCAATAAGACGATGTCTTTGATGGGCGCCAAATTGTCAGCGATGAGGATGTATTCTGACGCTTTGGGCGCAACTTTGTAGGCGTATAACAATGCTTCGCAATCGTTTTCGGGAGCGTCACCTCCGCAACCTGCACGGATGGTTTTCATGGCCAATTCACGCACTTGTTTGTAATTGTTGCCTTTGTCGTGGTAAATGCCGCCAGTGCTTCCAATCACTTTTTTGCTGTTGGGCGTTGAATCGCCGTCGTTGAAGAAAATCAAATCTTGGATGCGGTGGTCGTTTACTTTCAACTTGAACCACAAAACCAATTGCGCGGTATAGGGTGCCATCGAGCCTGTCATATCAGCCACAACCGCCATGTTTTTCCAATTTTTATTGCGTTCAAAAACCTTGAAAATCGTTGAGTCAGGCAAACTTTTTCTCAATTTCATCGGATCTTTGATGTCTTCCTCCAGCGGTAAAAATTTGCTCGTAACTGCAATTTCCATCAGTCGGTCTTCCTCGGTTTGCGGTCCTTTGTAGTGAATCACAATGCCGTGAAACATCGTTTTGGCTTCCGCTTCATTTTTGCAATCCGTTTGGCGAATGATTTTCCAAGTAATATCATAATTCGAAACCAAGGATTTACGCCAACTCTCCACTTCTTTGATGCGATTCAAATTCAATTTTTTCAAATCTTGCCCTTTTGGATAATCGGTAAAAACCAAATCAATTTGTCGCACATCGGCTGTTTTCAAAAACAATTTGTCTTTTTCCGAAATCAAATAACTTTCACCAAAAGGCATATTAAAAACCTCCGCTTTCAAAGAGCTCGTCTTCAACAAATACCGCGGACGTTGAATTTCAACTTGTCCTACAATTTCTGTCGCTGTGCGAATTTCTGTGGCGAAAGATGAAAATGTTGCTGCAAAAATTGCAAGGCAAGGCAGAATGTATGATTTCATAGCTTTAAATTTTGGATGTTCTTAAACTATAATTCAAGATTTGGTTTTGGTAACGGGTTAGATACTTTAAATGTTTAGATTCATTGCCCCAATTCTCTTACGGTATATATTAAACCTAGAGATAGTGAGATAAAAAAGCTTTTTTGTGCTGGTTTTTTTGTATATTCATAATCTCTTACATATTAAAAAGCTTTTACAATTAAACGATAATGATTTAAAAATCATTGATAAAGAATAACATAACATGATTAATATTAAACTATTTGAAGAGAAAAATGTGCGATTCGCATTTAACGAGCAAGAAGAAAAATGGTATTTTTCAATAGTTGATGTAGTTGAGGTTTTAACCGAAAGTCCTAATCCTCAAGTGTATTGGAGAGTATTAAAAAAGAGATTAATTGCAGAAGGAAATCAAACCGTTACAAATTGTAACGGTTTGAAAATGCTGGCAAATGACGGCAAAATGAGAATGACAGATTTGGAACTAATTTTTACAATGCTTGGCGAAGCGTCTACAACTGAGATTGCGAAAAACAAAAATGCGCAAGGTTTTATTGAAAACCACAAAGCCGCTAAAGCTGGTGGAAGTGTAGCAGGAAATGCTAGAAAAGAGTTAGAAAAAAAATCTGGTGCTAAAATTGTCAACAAACAAAATTTTAAAAATTTAACTGAAAAAAATGAGCTGGAATAGTGAAATCTTTAATTTATATCACTTTCTACAATCTGCGGAGAGAGTGGGATTATCTTCGCTACCGCTCTGATGGGCTCCACTGCGTTCCGGCTCGAACCAGGTTCTCATCCCGTTCTTTTTGGGCACAAAAAAAGCCTTAAAAACTTAAGACTCTTTCTTCAATCTGCGGAGAGAGCGGGATTCGAACCCGCGATACACTTTTGGCGTATACACACTTTCCAGGCGTGCTCCTTCAACCACTCGGACACCTCTCCTTTATTGATTTCCCTTTCGGGGTCACAAAAATACTAAATTTATCTGAATCCTTGCGATTTCCTTAGCAAGTCATTTCGCCATTCAAATCTTGTGACAAAATTTGACGAATTTCTTGTGCATTTTGTCCTTTTCCTAAAGCATACATCATCTTGGTAACTGCTGCTTCAGTGGTTAAATCAAATCCACCAATCACACCCGCTTTCTGGAAAAACGAACTGGTTTCATAACGTCCTTGCTCCACGCTTCCTGTGCTACATTGCGTGATATTGAGCACAATTCCTCCCTGTTCCAAATATGTTTTGATTAATTCTGTAAATCGTGCATCTGAAGGAGAATTTCCTGCACCAAATGTTTCGATTATGATCCCTTTTACCAACTGAAAATCAAACAAACTTTTGTACACCTCTGCGCTAAAGCCTGGGAAAATTTTCAATAAAGCAACACGATTGTCAAATGCGGTAAATAAACTCAGTTTTTGATTGTTTTTCGATGGTTCATGGTGGTAACGAATAGAAACACCAGCAACAGCCAATTCTGGAAAATTCGGTGAACTAAACGCTTCAAATTCAGTGGCTGAAATTTTAGATGTCCGGTTTCCACGATACAACGAATACTCAAAATAAATAGCCACTTCTTGAATTTTGGGCGCGCCATTTTCGTCTTTCGCTGCCGCAATTTCAATCGATGTAATCAAATTCTCTTTTCCATCGGTTCTGATCGTTCCAATAGGCAATTGTGAACCCGTCAAAATCACAGGTTTCGACAATCCTTGCAACATAAAACTCAAAGCTGACGCAGTATAAGCCATCGTGTCTGAACCGTGTAAAATCACAAATCCATCAAATTGCTCATAGTTTTCAAAAACAATCTCTGCGATTTCTGCCCATTTTTCAGGATTCATCTCTGAAGAATCGACTGGCTGATCAAATGAAATGGCTTTCAAATCGACATTCAATCTGTCCAATTCTGGAATTTGATTCGACAAATGATTGAAATCAAATGCCTTTAAAACACCCGTTTTTGGGTCGTTAATCATCCCGATGGTTCCACCGGTATAAATCATTAAAACGCTCGGCTTTTCCATCATCTTAAGATTTGAAAAACAAATTTTCTGCGTTCGCGGTTGTTATTTCTCCAACTTTAGAAACTGAAATTTCAAAAATATTGGAAATTTTATCCGCAATAAAAGGAATGTATCCACTTTCGTTTCGCTTGCCACGGTGAGGCGTTGGCGCTAAATAGGGAGAATCCGTTTCTAAAATCAATTGCTCCAATGGAATGTGTTTCACAACTTCGTCTAAGCCAGATTTTTTAAATGTTACAACTCCTCCAATTCCAAATAAAAATCCTCCGTAAGATTGAATTTTTTGAACATCTTCCACGGTGCCAGAAAAACAATGAAAAACCCCTCGTAATCGCTCATCGTTGTGTTTGTCCAAAACTTCAAAAATTTCTGGAAAAGAACTTCTTGCATGAATCACTATCGGCAAATTAAGTTCTTTTGCCCAATTAATTTGTCGAATAAACGCTTCAACTTGTTGTGCTTTATATCCTTCTTCCCAGTATAAATCAATGCCAATTTCACCAACAGCCACAAATTTGCGTGCAAACAAATGTTTTTGAACAATCGCCAATTGTTCTTCCCAATCTTCCTCCACAGAAGTTGGATGCAAACCCATCATTGGAAAACAATTTGCTGGATATTTTTGCTCCAAATCAAACATGCCTTCAATAGAATCTTTGTCAATATTGGGAAGCAACATTTTGGTCACGCCTGCTTCAATCGCTTTCTGAATGACCAAATCTCTGTCTTCAGAAAAAGTATCTGCATACAAATGTGTGTGCGTATCTATAAACATGGTTTTCTTATTTTTGACATTCTGCTTTGCGCTTCAACATTTCCTCGCCGCCCATGGTTTGAAAGTCTTTGCATTTCTTGTCTTTTTCAGCGCGAAGTCGAAACAAATCTTTTTTCTGTTGTTCTGTAACTTCACTTGTTAATAATTTGGCAGACAATTGATTCAATTCATCTCCAACTTCCAAACATTCACACATTTTTGTGTCTTTGGTCCCACAGGAAAACAACAAAAATGCAGTGATGAATAAATAATAACGCATGTTCTCTAATTTTTACCGCCAAAATAGACAAAAATGACGAATGATTCGTTTCTTGTTTGTAATTTTCGGACTCAAAAACACGGTTATGTCAAAACTTCCACATGTAGGAACAACGATTTTCACCACCATGTCAAAAATGGCGATGGATCACCAAGCAATCAATCTTTCTCAAGGATTTCCAAATTTTCCCGTGGACGAAAAATTGACTGATATTTTGGTAGAAACAGCCAAAGAAAATGCACACCAATATGTTCCCATGAGCGGTTTGCCCGCGTTATTGGAAGGAATAGCAACTTTGACTTGGGATAATTACCAAAGAAAAGTAAATCCAGCAACGGAAATTTTGGTCACTGCAGGCGCAACGCAAGGAATTTTTACAGCCATTCAAGCCTTTGTGAAAACTGGCCAAGAAGTAGTGATTTTAGATCCTGCGTATGATTGTTATGCTCCCGCTGTAATTTTGGCTGGTGGAATACCCATTCATATCAACATGAAGTTAGATTTTAAACCAGACTGGGAGAAAATTAATGCATCAGTCAACGATAAAACAGCAATGATAATCGTCAATAATCCGCACAATCCTTCTGGAAAAATATTGCAAGAATCAGACCTCATCGAGTTGGAAAAATTGATGGATAAACACCCACAATTGTTGCTACTTTCGGATGAAGTTTATGAATACATTACCTTCGAACAAAAACACATTTCAGCCAATACAAGAAATAGTTTGATCGACAGAACAATCGTTGTTTCTTCTTTTGGAAAAACTTTTCACATCACTGGATGGAAAATTGGTTATTTAATCGCTCCAGAAAATCTGATGATTGAAATTAAAAAAGTGCATCAGTTTTTGGTTTTTTGTGTGAATAGCGTGGCGCAAATCTCTTTGGCAAAATACTTGAAAGAACTGGATGTTCAAAAATTAGGTGCATTCTACCAAACAAAAAGAGATTATTTCCAAGAATTAATTTCTAGCAGTAGGTTTAAATTGTTGCCTTCTGAAGGATCCTATTTCCAGACTGCGAGTTACAAAGAAATTTCCAATCAATCTGACATGGATTTTGTGACTGAAATGGTTGAAAAGCATGGTGTTGCAGCGATTCCATTTTCTGCATTTTATCAAGATAATTATGACCAAAAAATCATTCGTTTTTGTTTTGCCAAAGACAATGAAACATTGGAAAAAGCCGCAGAGAAATTATGCAAGATTTGAAAATTACAGCCGTTCAATGTCACCAATTTTGGGAAGATAAAGAAGCCAATTTGGCTCATTTTGATTCATTGCTTGAAACTATTGAAAATACAGATTTAATTCTTTTGCCAGAAATGTTTCACACTGGTTTTTCGATGAATCCTCAAATTTTAGCAGAAACGATGGAAGATTCGATGGCGCTTCGTTGGTTGAAAAAAACTGCTCAAGCTAAGAATAGTGCCATTTATACATCATTCATTGCAAAAGAAAATAGTCATTATTATAATCGTGGCATTTTCATGTTTCCAAACGGTGATTTTGAAACATACGACAAACGAAAACTTTTTAGTCTAGCAGGTGAAGACGAGATTTTTACGGCTGGAAAGAAAGAAACCATCGTTAAATACTTAGGTTGGAAAATTCAATTGCAGATTTGCTACGATTTACGTTTTCCTGAAATGGCAAGAAATAGATGGATTTCCAACGAAAATCCTGCTTATGACGTTTTGTTGTATATCGCTAATTGGCCCGAGAAAAGAGCATTGCATTGGAAAACACTTTTAACCGCAAGAGCAATTGAAAACCAGTGTTATGTGCTTGGAGTAAATCGTGTTGGTTTGGATGGAAAATCGCTTAATTATAGTGGAGATTCTGCAATAATTGATGCGTTAGGAAATCAACTTGTAACTTTTGAAGGTGGCGAAGAGTCTATTAAAAGCGTTGAGTTAATCAAGAAAAACCTCGACGCAATCAGAAAACAACTTTCATTCATAAAAGATGTAAGTTGTTAAAAAACGTTTGAACAGTTATTTATTAATAAATAGTATGTTATATTTGTTACACTTAAATTAATTTAAAATTATGAAAAACAAGTTTACACTTTTGTCATTTTTGACGATTGCTACTTCACTTTCTTTTGCGCAAACAATTCCTGCGTTTAAAACAATGGAGAAAAAATCGAACAAAATTTCTATCAGCGACCCTAAAGCAGTGATTTACGGTGCCGCTACTCAAAAAGCTGGTGGTGATCCAGTTTGGTCTGATGATTTTAGTACTGCTGGTGTTTGGACATTAGGTAGTGAAACAGGAAGTACTCAAGGTGCTTTCGTTATTGGTGCTTACCCAACACAAATGACGCAGTACATTGGTGGAATGACAAACGGAACAGCTCCTTTGGCTTCTTTCAATGGTATCCAATACCTTTTGTCTGGTCCTGTTGGTGTTCAAAATGTTTGGATGGCTTCTCCAGCAATTGATTTCAGTGCTGTTACATCTGGAATTGTTACTGTTTCTTTCAACCAACGTTACAGAAGATTCAACAATGATGGAACTTTTGTTGAAGTTTCTTTAGACAATGGAACTACTTGGACTTCTTTCCAAGTTAATACAACAGCTGTTGGAAACGGAAACGTTATCCAAAACACAGAAACTTTAGACGTTCCTGTTGGTGCTGGCGTAACTCAAGGAAAAATTCGTTTCCGTTGGGAAAGTTTAGAAGCTGACGACAACTACGGTAGTGGTTACGGTTGGGCTATCGATAACGTAGCAATCAAAGAAGGTTATTCAAATAACATCGCTTTGTCTCAAACTTTTAGCGCAGTTGGTACTCAATTGTTGAGCTACACAAAAATTCCTACAACTCAAGCTGCTGCAGCTGGCGAAGTTAGTTTTGGAGCTATTGCTAAAAATGTAGGTGCTGATGCACAAGATGTAGTTTTGACAGTTACAAATGGAACTTACACACAAGCAAGTTCTCCAGTAACAATCAACTCTTTCTTGAAAGATACTTTACAAATTTTAACTGCTGATGGTTATACAATGCCAACAACTGCTGGTGTAAATAACTTCACATACACTTTGACTTCAAACAATACATTAGATGTTACTGGTGATGATTCTGGAACTGTTCCTTTCGAAGTTACTAGCAAAGTTTTTGCTGCTGATGCTTACAATGGAACTGCTGCTTCTTTCGGAAGTTCTTTCCAAGGATGGCAAAATGGTACTGGTAACCCTGAAATTGGTACTTATTTTGAAATCTTTGCAAACCAAACTTTACATGCAATTCAAATTGGTATTGCTTCAGTTCCTGCTGCAAGTCAAGCAACTTATAATGGTCGTTCAATTGTAGCGAAAATTTACGAAGTTGATCTTGCTGGTGGTGGTGATCCAATTATTGTTGACGCTACAGATGAGCACTACATGGTTGCTGGTGAATATGGTGGTTTATTGAAATTATATTTCTCTATCCCTGTTGATTTGGAAGCTGGTAAATTATACTTAGTTACTGCTAGTACAATCTTAAATGAGGAGATTCCAATCGCTTTCTCTGGAAATGTTGCTGCTGGTAACGTTGCTGGTAAAGATGGTGACACTTTCATCGGTTTGGCTCCTGATGCAATTTTAGGAAATGTTGTTCAATGTCCTGTTGTTCGTATGGACTTCACAGACTACTCAGGAATCGCTGAATTGGAAAGCCAGTTCAATGTGAACGCTTACCCAAATCCATTCAACGCTTCTACTGAAGTTGCTTTCGAATTGAAAAACGAATCTCCAGTTTCAATCACTGTTTCTGATATCACAGGAAGAGAAGTTTTGAACCTTGGTTCTACAAATTATACTGCAGGAAAACACACTGTTACAATCAACGGTGCTGATTTAAATGCTGGTGTTTACAATTACTCTATCAAAATCGGTAATTCTGTAATCACAAAAAGAATTGTTAAAAAATAAGCTTTAACGCTTCATGGAAAGGTCGGCTGAAAAGTCGGCCTTTTTTTATGTAAAATTGTTGGTGATTTAAATCTAATCTAAATAATTAGGTTTTAAATCTGTTGGTAATGTATCCGGTTTGGCATAACTCAAACGTGCAATTTTGTGCGTTTTATGATAGCTGTCTAATCCCAAACTGGTCAAACTTCCTGCTTTTTCTAAATCTAAAGCTCCGTCTTCAAAAAGACAATCTGAAGGAAAATAAACCACTTGTATTTCTCCTATTACCAAAACAGTATCATTAATAGTTAAATGAACCTGCTCTTTCAATTCAACGGCAATTTGAACATGACTTTCAGCGACAAATGGTGCAAAAAAATCATTTTTGTAAGCCGCTGATAATCCTGTTGCTTCAAATTCTGAAATCTCTTTTGGATATCGTGCTGATGTTTGATGTGCTTCTCGGAAAAAACTTTCATTCACGTGATTAATCGTGTAAAAACCTGTTTCAATGATGTTTTCTAAGGTTTGCCTTTCAACAACTCCTGGTCGAGAAATAAATCCCACCAACGGAGGGTTTGCTCCAATGTGTATCAAAGAATTAAATACAGCTAAATTGGTTTGATTATGCTTATCTTTAGTTCCTATCAATCCCAAACTTTTGAAACCTGAAAGTGAATTGATAAATGCAGTTCTGAATCTTTTTTCTAAATTTTGCAGGTCTTCATTATCAAAAAAACCTTCTTTTATTTCGCTCATTTTACTATCGCTTATCAGAAACAATTCAATAATTTCTCCTGTCAGCGCCTAGTTTTCTTTGAAATCCAACTGTAAGATAAAATTTATTTTGAACCGTTCCTTCTGTATTTACAATCCTTATTCTTGGTTCAACAAATAATTGCAGGTTTTGGTTCAATATTGATTTGGAAACTTGCGTTCCGATTTGCAAAACATGCGTGGTAATTCCTCTTCCAATAGTGAAATTATATTCTTCTGGTCTATAATTATACGACTGATAAATATCCCCACCAAACGATGCACCAGCACCTTTGATTGAATCCAATCCTTTTAAATACGCTTGAATCCAAAGTTGAACTTTCCAATCTTTGCGCTGAACTGCTACTTCTTGGTAAAATTCCACAAAATTTGATCCCAAGGGATGCGCAGCTGTCAATCCAGAATTTCCATACACCGCGTTTCGATTAACTTGAGAATAAGTAAACGGTCGAACAATGTTTAATTCTGACCTGACGAAAAAGTGATTTTCTCCCTTGTCAATCCATGTTTTGAAACCCAATTGTACACCAAATTTATTGGCCCACCATCGATTTCTTGCGCGCATTTCCTTTAAGAAAAAATCATCTACAATCACCTGACCATACAACATGCTTTTCTTTACTTGATAAGAAAAATCCAATCCAAGCAAAACATTGTCTGATGATCCTAAATTATATTCTTGTGGGCGAAAAAAGACAACTGGATTTAAGTATTCTAGTTCTAATCCTCTATTGTAAAGTGTGTCTTTCATATCATAAACCACTGTTTCAAAAAATCCGAAAGACCATTTTTTATTGGCTTTAAAACTCAAATAATGACTTGTGTTTCCTTTGGGCGCATATCTTTTGTAAATTCCTTCACGCCAAAATTGTTGGATAAAATGATATTCAAATTTCCATAATTTAACTTTCAATTGCGCAAAAGGATTCGGAACACCTTGATTTCCTAAAAACAAAGATCTTTCGCCTTCTCCAACAAATAAATGGTCTATTCCCGTTTGAATTTGTAAGTATTTATTTGGTGTATATGCAAATCTTCCTCTGATATCGTGATAGATACTTTGGTCTTGCTTCAAAGGATTGGCAAAAAAAGCTTTGGGTTGCAACACAGATTCGTAATTTGTCGTTGCTTGATTTGAATAGCCAACGCGATAATTTGAAATAAAACTCATTTTAGATTTCCAATTGGCTTGAAATACTACATTTATGCCTGTCTTCAATTTGAACGCATCATTTTGATAGGCAAAAAGAACATCGGGCGCAACTGTAATTGAGATGTTTGATGTTGAATCTTGATACAAGGAATCAATTTGATAAAAAGATTTCAATTTCACCGCTGAATGAATCGTCGCTGTATTCGCTGTCCAAAATCTTTCCACATCCACTTCCTGCGCCTGTAAAAAACGAACAACAAAAATCAATATCAAAAACAAAATCTTTCTCATCAAAAATCTAAATATTGATTAAACAATCCTGTTCTCAATCCTACAAAAAACATTTGTTGGTCTATTTTTTTATCTGCAAGTTCAGAATATCTACCTTTCCATCCAACGATAATCATTCCGTTGTACCTTCGGTTAAAACGATATCCTAACTCAAATTCCTGCACCAAAGTACTCGTTGTTTGTGTTCCAATATTATTATTCACACTGAAAACAGAATTCGATAAAACTGGAATTGAATCCTTGCTTAATTTGGAAACATAGTTGATTGTTTTAGAATTAATAAACAACCTCTTGTATTCATAATTTAACCTTACCACAATTTCCTTAAAGTTGTTTCCCTTCGCATGAGCTGTTGGTAAATTGTAATTGCTATAACTCAATTTTGGATTGTTTGCCGCATAAAAATTCTCTGGAACAAGATTCGTTTCCAATTGTGCATTTAGATTTTTCACCTTTAAAATCTTGAAAAAATGAACACCTAATTGTCCTGCAAATAAATATTTTTTATCGTATTTATCAACGGCCAATTGACCATATAATCGAACATTTTTAAGCGCAAAATCTAAGTTTAACCCAGAAATTCCATTGAATTTTGCGGAATTATCAAAAAACACATCGTTTTGAAACAATGGAAGAGGAGTCAACATTTGCCAAGTAAATCCATGTTTGATAATAGAATCTCCACGCAATTGATTTCCCGCAGTAAACAAACTGATAGAAATGTTTTCTCTTGGTTTATACGTCAAATAAGTAGCGCCAAAAAACTTGGATTCATAACTCGCTTCAACAGCTTTGGTCAACGGTTTTCTATATAAATTTTGATTTCTTCTCATCAAAACCTGATATGTCCACTTTGCATTTATTTTCCAATTGACTCTCAAAGATGGTGTTCCATAAGTGTTGTCAGAAAGTAAAATAGATCGATAACCAGAACCAATAAAATGCTGATTATTTCCAATATCAAATCTTAAACTCTTATTCATCTGATAAGAAACACTTCCAACAGAATAAGCATAATCATACGCTCCTATTTTGAAAGGTTTGGTTCTTGCCCCACCAGGAATTACAGCGTTATCAACAACATATTTGTTTCCTGAAATTCTAATTTCTCCTCTTGAGTCAAAATAATCAGATTCATATTGCATGAATTTGGATTGATTTTCTGCAAAAATAAAGTTGAAACCAATTTTATCTAATAATTCACCCTCTACATAAACACCTCTTGTGTTTCTATAAAGGGTGCTTCTAGATGTATCTGTAAGTTCCTTCCCAAAACTAAAATCTACAAAAGGACTAATGCTTATATTCCCTTCTGGTTTGGTGACTGAAAAAAAGTGTTTCTTAAATAACCAAATGCCAATGTCGGTGTATTGAACCGAAGAATCACGAATTAAATGGTTTAAATTCAATTGATTTTCATTCGCTGGAAAAAAGGTTTCAATCGATCTTTTACCAGAAGTTTCCACAAATTTATCTTTGAAAAAACTATTCAAGGGCAAATTATTTTGTTGCGCAAACAAAAAGTTTGACGTCAAAAAAACGACTATCGCGACTAATTTCTTCAAGTTTTGAAACATAAACTTTTCCTTTCCACGACAAAAATGATTAAGATTTTGCAATAATGTCGCTTTTCCAGCAACTTTCTTTGATTAAATAATAGAATTCACATGATTGTTTTTTGAAAAATCTACCCTTTTTTAGTCAATTCCAACGATTATATGTTCATAATATAACATTCACCCAAAATCATTAACTTCAAAAAATACTATCTTCGCCAAATATCAAAGAAAGAATGAAAGTAAATATCATCAATAAATCCAACAATGAACTCCCTGAATATGAAACCATCGCTTCTGCTGGTTTGGATTTAAGGGCTTTTTTGTCTGAAAAAATGGTGTTGTTGCCATTGGAAAGAAAGTTAGTAAAAACTGGTTTATTCATGGAAATACCTGTTGGATACGAGGCGCAGGTACGTCCTAGAAGCGGATTGGCTTTAAAAAATGGGATTACTGTACTCAATTCTCCAGGTACTATTGACGCTGATTATCGCGGAGAAATTGGAGTGATACTAATCAATCTTTCTCAAGATTCTTTTGAAATTCAATCTGGTGATCGAATTGCTCAATTGGTTTTTGCCCAAGTTGAACAAGCTGAATGGCAACTGACAAATTCACTGAGCGAAACAAATCGTGGAGAAGGTGGATTTGGAAGTACAGGAAAAAATTAAAATATTCATATTGCAAAAATTGCATTTTAAACTACTAAGATGAAAGTAATCGTACCCATGGCTGGACGTGGTAGCCGTTTAAGACCACACACATTAACCGTTCCTAAACCATTGGTTCCTGTCGGAGGAAAACCAATTGTTCACCGTTTGGTGGAAGATATTGCTGCGGTTTGCAGTGAACCAATCGAAGAAATTGGTTTTGTAATTGGCGATTTTGGAAAAGAAATCGAAGAGGAATTAATCAAAGTGGCTGAAAAATTAGGCGCTAAAGGCTCTATTTTCTATCAAGATAAACCTCTTGGAACGGCTCATGCGGTTTTGTGTGCGAAAGAATTGTTAGATGGTCCTGTAGTTGTGGCATTCGCTGATACTTTATTCAGAGCGGATTTCAAAATAGATCCAAATGCGGACGGAATTTTGTGGGTAAAACAAATCGAAGATCCTTCTGCTTTTGGTGTTGTGAAGTTGAATGACAATGGTGAAATCATTGATTTCGTTGAAAAACCACAAACATACGTTTCCGATTTAGCGATGATTGGAATTTACTATTTCAAACACGGTGAAGATTTAAAAACTGAATTGGATTACCTCATCGATAATGATGTCATCAAAAGTGGAGAATATCAATTGCCAGATGCTTTGCGTCGATTAACTGAAGCAGGGAAAAAATTCAAACCTGGAAAGGTAAATGAATGGTTGGATTGTGGAAACAAAGAAGTAACTGTTTTCACCAATCAACGTGTGTTGGAATTTGATTACGAGAAAAAAACGCCTATGATTGATCCAACTTCAAAATTGATTAATTCAATCATTATACCTCCTTGTTATATAGGTGAAAAAGTTATTCTTGAAAATTCAATTGTTGGTCCACACGTTTCGCTTGGTAAAGGTTCTGTTGTAACAAATTCTATCATAAAAAACAGTATTTTGCAGAATTATTCTACCATTTCAGATGGTAATATTAAAAACTCAATGATAGGAAACCATGCTAAATATCACGGTTTGGCCCGAGATTTGAGTTTAAGCGATTATTCAATTATTGATTAAATGACAAATAAACTTTTCTCAATTATCATCATTTTAGCGATTTCTGCTGCTTGCGGTTCGTTAAAAAAACCTAAAGAATCCGCAGGATTTTCGAAGGCAGACTATCCATATATTGAGAAATTTCACGAAGGCGTTCGTTTAAAACAACGCGGACAATTGAAAGAAGCAATTGAAGCTTTTGAATATTGTCAAAACATCAATCCAAATGATGATGCGGTTCAATTTGCTTTGTCACAATTGTATTTGCAAACGCAACAAATGTCTAAATCGATGGTTGCCATTCAAAATGCCGCCCGTTTAGACCCTAAAAATCAGTGGTACTTAGAGGAAATTGCTTACATGAATTTCCAAAACAAAAACTACGCCGCGGCAGCCAAGCAATTCCAAAAATTAACTGAAAAAGAACCAAAAAATGTCAATTGGTTGTTTTCTTACGCCGAATCTTTGATGCGGTCAAACGATGCCTCAGGTGCCATCAAAGTACTTGATAAATTGGAAGATCAAGTAGGTGTAAATCCTGAATTGACCATTGAAAAATTCAGACTATACAGACAAATAAAACAAGACGAAAAAGGAATTGCTGAAATCAATAAAGCGCTAAAAGAAAACCCTAAAGACGTTCAATTATTGGCCAATTTGGTGGATTATTATTTTGAAAAAAATCAACCTCAAAAGGCATACGATTATTTGATTTTACTTGCAGAAAGTGATCCAAGCAATGGAAATGCACAATTGGCTTTGGCTCAATATTATGATCAAAAAGGCGATCGTGCGTCTTCTTATATCGCTTTGAAAAAAGCCTTTGTTTGCGACGATATCAAAATCGATCAAAAGATGAAAATTTTGTTGTCGATGTATGATTCTCAATCCAAACTTGACCCTGAAATGTTTGAATTGATTGCTGTTTTGTCAAATAAATATCCTGAAG
>JBFYPS010000052.1:0-10866 GCA_041303135.1 Crocinitomicaceae bacterium
TATCTTTGCTGTTCAAAAAGTACTAATGGAAGACATGTTTGGTAAATTAAGGGCGCAATTGGAACTTTTAGAGTGGCCAAATGTTTACCTTTTTAAATTCATTGTTCCAAATCACCCCGAGAAAATCGCGTTGGCAAATGCTTTGTTTGATGATACCGCACAAATTGTGATGCATCCGTCAAGTCAAGGAACTTACATTAGTATCAGCGCGAAAGAATTGATGCTCGACGTTGATTCAATCATCGCCAAATATGAAAAAGCCAGTTTAATCGAAGGTATTATTTCTCTCTAAAAATAAAATTATGCTCATTCTCCTCGGATTAAGTTTTGTCAAAATCGCTTTGGGTGTTTTGTACACTTCAATCACCGTAATTGTCGGTTATATTCTTTACAAAAGATTGCTTCGATACATGAACAAAGGCGTTCCAAACAAAGCGTTGTATTGTGAGTTGAATTCGCTAGAACAAGATCCTGCCAAAGGCATGTTGGAATTTTATTTCACTTCGTTGGATTATAAAAAAGTTTCGTTTGAAATTTTAGATGAAAGCTACAACAGCGTGGAAGTGATTGCTGACAAGGATTTTGATCCAGGACAACACATTCTGCGATTTGATTCTACGAAAGTTTCAAATGGTGTTTATTATTACCAATTGAAAACGGACAATCAACAAACAATGAAAATGATGCACATCGCGAATTAGATTCTGTCTAAAACGTATTGCACCAATTCTTTCATTTCACTTTCATATCCTTTAGAAAACTGTTGATTCGGACGATTCGCCACGCCCAAACAAATCGTTGCACAAGCGTGCCCGAGGTTTTTCCCAAGCACAAAAAGTGCTGAACTTTCCATTTCAAAATTGGTAACTTTTCGGTTGTCGAAACGAAAGTCTGTTAAATTTTCATTCAAATTCTGTGTCGCCAAAGGTAAACGCAATTTTCTTCCTTGCGGCGCATAAAATCCACTGCTTGTAACCGTGATTCCTTCGTGCGTCAATTCAGAACGCAATGCATTCACCAAATTTTCATCCGCGGAAATCGTATATGGTTGAATTTTGGGAGGCAAATTCAATTGATTCATCAACGATTCATTGATTTTCAATTCTTCGTCCGTGAAAGAAACATCGTAAAAATGCGCAATGTTATCCAAGCCAAAAGCGTGTGTCGAGAGAATGTAAGCATGCACCGGAATTTCTGGTTGCAAAATCCCACAAGTTCCGATTCGCACCAAAGTCAATGCCGTTTTTGTTGGTAAATCGATTCTTTTTTCCAAGTCGATATTCACCAACGCATCCAATTCATTGACCACGATATCAATGTTATCGGTTCCAATTCCAGTTGACAAAACAGAAATTCGTTTGCCTTGATACATTCCTGTATGACAAATAAATTCTCGGTGATGCGATTCATGTTCGATGGAATCAAAATACGCAGAAATCAATGCTACGCGGTCTTGATCTCCGACCAAAATAACTTTATCAGCTAAATTCTCAGGAGACAATCCCAAATGATACACTTGACCATTTTTATTTAAAACCAACTCAGAACTTGGATACATATTTTTCGATTTTATTTGCCTGTGATACTTCCAAAAACTTTCACCAAAATATCAGTTACACGCGCCATTGGGTCTTTGCGGATTTTATTTTCTTCTTGCTCAACCAATTTAAATAATCCAAGAATCGCTCTTTCCGTCACAAAAGCATTCAAATCTGGATTCATTTTTTGTCCGCCAGTAATCGTCATCACACTGTTGTATTTGGTGATAATCGGATTCCAATATTCCGTCAATTTCACTTTGTTGATTGATTCAGCAACCTTTGGAGCAAATGCAGCAGTTAATTTAGCTGTCGTATTGTCTCTCAAATATTTAGTTGCAGCGCCATCTCCCCCATTCAAGATTTTAAAACCATCTTGAATGGTCATATTGGTAATCGCATCCGCAAAAATCGGCAACGCAGCTTTGGTTGCATCTTCTGCAGCGCGATTCAAAGTCAATTCAAATTTCTCAACTTGACTTCCCATTCCCAAATCAATTGCTTTTTGTTTCACTTTGATGGCATCTTCAGGAAAAGGCAATTTGATCGCACTATTTTTAAAAAATCCGTCTGTCACTGAAGTCAAATTGACAGAATTTTTGATTCCAATTTGCAACGCTTCTTTCAAACCAGAAATTACTTCTCCGTTAGACAAAGCAGGTGTTGAAGTCGAAGTTGGAAATTTATTGGCAGCATCTTCCAAAACCTCACAAGCAGCAATCATACATACTGATGAAATTATTAAAACATTTTTTGCTATTTTTCTCATTTTACTAAAGATTTTCGTCAAACTTACAATATTTTTGCACTCTATAACAAATACAATACCAATGCAAGCAGAAATAATTTCAATCGGTGATGAATTATTGATTGGTCAGACGATCAACACCAACGCATCTTGGATTGGTGCAGAACTTTCACTGATTGGAATTCCGGTCAAATGGGGAATTGCTGTGGCGGATGATCAAGACGCGATTTTGCAAGCGGTCGACCAAGCGATGCACCGAAGTGAATTGGTAATTGTAACAGGCGGTTTGGGTCCAACGAAAGACGATATTACCAAACACACACTTTGTCAGTATTTCGATACGACATTGGAAATCAACGCAGAAGTTCTCCAAAGAATCGAAGCGATTTTCAAGAATAAAAATCGTCCAATGTTGGATGTCAATTTGCAACAAGCGGCTTTGCCAAAATCTTGCGAAGTCATTCATAATTTTCACGGTACAGCTTCAGGCATGTGGTTCGAAAAAAACGGATCCATTTTGGTGAGTTTGCCGGGCGTTCCTTATGAAATGAAAGGCATGATGAATGATTTTTTGTTGGAAAAATTTCAGCAAAGATTTCAAGTTTCCACTTTGTATCATCGCACGATTTTGACCACAGGATTGGGCGAATCGTATTTGGCCGATAAAATGGCTGATTGGGAAAATCGCATTCGAGAAGCAGGATTTGGATTGGCTTATTTGCCTTCTCCGGGAATGGTAAAATTGAGGATTACCTCATCGAAAGGAGAAATCGACGCGCCACAAATTGATGCATTTTTTGAAGAATTGAAAGCAAGAATGCCGATGTATGTTTTTGGTGAAGAAAATGAAACGTTGAATGGCGTTGTCGGAAAATTATTAAAATCGCAAAATAAAACCTTGGGAACGGTTGAAAGTTGTACTTCTGGAGGATTGGCAAAGTACATCACTGAAATCCCAGGCGCATCAGATTATTTTCAAGGAAGTTTGGTGACCTACAGTAACCATTTAAAAAATTTACTCGCTGGAGTTCAATTAAATACGCTTAATGCATTTGGAGCTGTGAGTGAAGAAACGGTGACAGAAATGGCATTAGGTGGATTGAAAAAGTTGGGAGTTGATTATTGCATCTCAACATCTGGCACTGCTGGACCTGACGGAGGAACAGAAGAAATTCCTGTTGGAACTATTTGGATTTCAGTTGCAAGCAAAGAAAAAGTGATTTCTAAGAAATTAAATTTAGGAGATAATAGAGAACGTAACGTACAAATGACTATTTTTGCATCTCTAAATTTACTCCGATGTGTACTTTTAAACATTTACACAGAAAAAAAGTAAATTATTCTTGTGTATTAAGGAAATAATGATTTCCTTTGCACCCGCTTTTAGAATTAGGATAAATAAAAAAATAAGATGTCACGAGTTTGTCAATTAACGGGTAAGTCAGTAATGGTTGGGAATAATGTTTCTCACTCAAACAGAAAAACAAAACGTAAGTTTTACCCGAACTTAGTTACTAAGAAGTTTTTCATCCCAGAAGATGAAAGCTTTATCACGTTGAAAATTTCAACTTCAGCGTTGAGAAATATTAACAAGAAAGGAATTTCTGCTTGCTTGAAAGAAGCGCGCGAGAAAGGATATCTTAAGTAAAATTCTGATTCGTCCCATTGCGAAATGGTAAAATCTAAAGTTAAAGAAAATGGCAAAGAAAAGTAAAGGAAATAGAATCCAGGTTATTTTAGAGTGTACAGAGCACAAACAAACAGGAATGCCTGGTACATCTCGTTACATTACGACAAAAAATCGTAAAAACACACCTGAGAGAATGGAGATTAAAAAATTTAATCCAATTCTTAAAAGATATACAGTTCATAAAGAAATTAAATAACCATCTGTTATGGCAAAGAAAGTAGTAGCATCCTTACAAAAAGGAGGAGGAAAAGAGCACACAAAGGTAATTAAAATGTCAAAGTCAGCTAAGACTGGGAACTTTACCTTCAAAGAAGAAATCGTTCACAACGACAAAGTGAAAGAATGGTTTGATAAAAACTAATTCTTTATAAAATTGATATTGAAAAAAGCTTCCTTTTAATTTGGGAAGCTTTTTTCAATTTACAGAAGATTTTTTAATCCGCATTTAATCAACTACCTTTGCATCCAACTACAAACAAATTAGCATAAAAAAACATGGCATTTTTCGGTCTATTTTCAAAAGAAAAAAAAGAAACGCTTGACAAAGGTTTAGAGAAAACAAAACAAAGCTTTCTTACTAAATTAACGCGTTCTATCGTTGGAAAATCGAAAGTTGATGCTGATGTTTTGGATGAATTGGAAGAAATTTTGATTTCATCTGACGTTGGAGTTGAAACAACCTTAAAAATCATTGACAGAATTGAAGCACGCGTTGCCAGAGACAAAGTATTGGGAACAAATGAATTGAACAATGTGCTCAAAGAAGAAATTGCAGCTTTACTTTCTGAAAATGACAAAAGCACTGTAAACGATTATTCACTTCCAGACCACAATGGTGAACCACACGTAATAATGGTTGTTGGTGTGAATGGCGTTGGAAAAACAACTACCATCGGAAAATTAGCAAATCAATTCAAGCAACAAAACAAAAAAGTAGTTTTAGGCGCAGCAGATACATTTAGAGCCGCAGCAGTTGATCAATTGATTATTTGGTCGCAACGAGTAGGTGTTCCAATCGTACAGCAAGGAATGGGTGCAGATCCAGCGTCAGTAGCTTTCGACACTTTGCAATCAGCCAAATCCCAAGGATCCGATGTGGTAATCATTGATACTGCAGGAAGATTGCACAACAAAGTAAACTTGATGAACGAATTAAGCAAAGTGAGAAGAGTGATGGAAAAAGTAATTCCTGGCGCTCCACATGAAGTCTTGTTGGTGTTGGATGGTTCTACAGGACAAAATGCATTCGAACAAGCCAAACAATTTATGCTCGCAACTGAAATCAATGCATTGGCAATAACCAAACTTGATGGAACTGCCAAAGGTGGTGTTGTAATTGGAATTTCAGACCAAATGAAAATTCCAGTAAAATATATTGGAGTTGGCGAAGGAATCGATGACTTACAATTGTTCAATAAAGAAGAATTTGTAGATTCACTTTTTTCGAATTGATAAATCTTTTCTACCTATACTTCACTAAAAATCAACTGTGAATTTTTTGTTAATATCATTTTCTTCAATTTTTTGAGGATTTAATAAAATATGTTAATTTTAATACCGAAAATTAACTATTGCAGTGTGTGAGTTGCTAAAAGCTCCACCCTATTTAAATTCCAAACTATGAAAAAATGTTTTATTAATCTTAAAACGCTGGCTTTTGCAATTTCAGTTCTTACTATCTCCCAAAGTTCGAATGCTCAAACAGCAACCCAAGTAAACTTAAATCAGATTACTCCTGAGAAATGTGGTTCTGCTGCCATTCACAATTTGATGATGAATGATCCTCAGTATGCCGCTCGAATGCAAGATTTTGAACAATATGTTCAAGAAATTGCCAATTCTACTACCCCAAAAACTGCTGCACAATACAGAATTCCTGTGGTTGTTCACGTACTTCACAAAGGAGAAGCTGTGGGTGTAGGAACAAATGTGAGCGAACAAAAAATTCGTGATGCCATCAAAGATTTGAATGATCGATACCGCAAAACTGCTGGAACAGGCGGTTTTGGAAATGGTGTTGATGTAGAAATTGAATTTGCATTGGCGGTAAGAGACCCAAATGGAAACTGTACGAACGGGATTACTCGCGTAGATATGACAAGCAATTCAACCTACATGAGTTCAGGTGTTCAAAGCTCAACTTCTAATGGAATTACAGATGCACAAGTGAAAGCAACAGCATCGTGGAATAAGCAAAAATACTACAACATCTATTTGGTTTCAGAAATGGACAATAACAATGGTGGCGCAGGTGTACAAGGTTATGCTTATTTCGCAAGTTCACATGGAACATCAAGTGATGGTGCCGTGATTTTGGCAAGCAATTTCACTTCAGGCGTTTCAATGACAACTACACACGAATTAGGTCACGCATTGAATCTTTATCATACTTTTGAAGGCGACGGATCTGGAGCTTCTTGTCCTAGTCAAGCCAATGGTTGTGGTACTGGCGCTGGAGATTGTTGTGGAGACATTCCAAGACACAAAAGAAGTCAAAGTGATTGTAACGTAACAGGAACAAACAGCTGTGATGGAAACTCTTCTAATGCACTTTTTGCAAGAAATTATATGGATTATGCTTCAGATGATTGTGTAAACATGTTTACTGCAAATCAAAAAACAAGAGCATTGGCTGCTTGTTCAGGTCCTAGAGCATCTTTTTTCGCAGCAGGCAATTTAGCTTTAACGCCAGTTTCAGCACCAATTGTAGCTTTTCAAGCAAGTAACTCAATCATCTGTTCTGGACAAACAGTTACATTTACAGACATTTCTGCTTGTGTTCCAAATACATTCTTACCAGAAACAAACTGGTCAGGAATGACTTTCAATTGGACTTTTACAAATGGAGCAACTGTTTTGACTTCAACTTTGCAAAACCCAACGATGACGTTTACAGTTCCTGGTTCATACGATGTTACTTTGACAGTTACAACAGCTGCGGGAACGGATACACATACAGAAAATGATTTCGTAGTTTTAAGTGGTGGAACTTCAACGGCTTGTACTCCGACATCCACTAATGCTGGAAACTTCGCGCAAACTATCAGCCGAGTAGTATTTAATACGATCGATAATTCAACTGACTCATATACAAATACTGCTTACACAAACTTTACATGTTCTAACAATACCATTGTTCAGGCAGGTAATACATATAACTTATCAATCACTGGAAATGCAGGTCCTAGTGGTGCTCAAAGATTTGAAGTTTACATAGATTACAACAATGATGGTGTTTTCTCAAATCCAAGTGAAATGGTTCATTCTGGAACGGTTGCTGTTGGTACTTCAACAACTGTTACAACCACTACGCTTTCTGCAAATATTACAATTCCAGCCACCGCTGTAACAAATGCTTTATTAAGAATGCGTGTTTTGAGTGATGCAGCAACCATTACATCAGGAAAACGAACTTGTGGTTCAGCATTTTTTATTGGTGACGTTGAAGATTATGGAGTTTACATATCTGCAGGTTGTTCCGCTGCGCCAGCAATTGCAACACAACCAGCTGCTTCAACAATTTGTGCAAGTGCAAACACTTCATTTTCTGTTGCGTCAACCGGCGCTACTTCTTACCAATGGCAAGTCAGCACTGATGGTGGAAACAATTGGACAAATTTGACAAATACTGCTCCTTACTCAACGACAACAACTGCTTCATTAACAATTACAGGATCGACAACAGCGATTTCTACTTTTAGATACAGATGTATTACAACCAACGATTGTGGAACAACGAATTCTGCGGGTGTTGTATTGACAGTAAATCCAACGCCAACAGTAGCGAGTACAACGCCTGGAAATAGATGTGGAACAGGAACTGTAAATTTAGCAGCAACTGCTTCCGCTGGAACATTGAATTGGTTTACTGCTTTAACAGGTGGAACTTCCATTGGAACAGGCGCAGCATTTACGACTCCATCAATTTCTGCTACGACAACTTATTATGTTTCTGCAACGAATTCTGGTTGTACATCAGCAAGAACAGCTGTCGTTGCTACAGTAAATCAAAATGTTACTTTGACTTCAAATCCAGCGAATGCAACAATTTGCGCAGGATCAAGTGCTACATTGACTGCTGCTGGAGGTTCAAGCTACACTTGGACTGGCGGACAAACTACCACTTCAATAACGGTTTCTCCAACGACGACAACAACTTATACAGTTACAGGCGTTACCAATTGTACAGCATCTGCAAGTGTGACAATTACTGTAAATCCTTTGCCAAATACAGCACTTTCTGCTTTCCCAACAGTTTGTAACTACAATCCAGCATTTGCTTTGACGCAAGGAACACCAGCTGGAGGAACTTATTCTGGAACAGGTGTTTCGGGTTCAAATTTCAACCCAGCGACTGCAGGAATTGGTACCGCTACGATTACCTATTCAGTAACTCAAAATGGTTGTACAAAATCTGTCACTGGACAAATTATTGTAAGTGGTTGCGCAGGACTTGAAGATCAACAAAACGACGATTTATTGATTTTGTATCCAAATCCAGTAGAAGGTTGGATGACGATTGAGGGCGAAAATCTTTCGAAATATCAAGATATTGAATTGAGAGACGAAGCTGGAAGATTGGTTGGAAGCTGGAAAGTTGACAATGTTAAAACTAACATCAATTTATCAGCTTATGCTGCAGGAAATTATACAGTAAGCATTTCTAATGCAAGCAATCAAGTTGTGAAGAAAATTCAAATATTGAAATAAAGATTATTGAAAACGAAAAACGGCTTTAGAAATTCTAAAGCCGTTTTTTTATGCTAAAAATTTTAAAATACTATCTTCCGAAACAGTAAACATGTTACTGATAAAAATCGCACTAAATCAAATTGTCTAGGCGATTTAAATTCAGCGGGAATTAAATTGTTAGTTTTTGACTTTTGGCCTTGGAAGAAAGGTTTTTAAAGGCACACTGAAAATGTAGACTTTTGGAGGAAGCTACGCAACGCTAGTGAAGTAGATCACCGACAAAATCACGTTTTCAGAAGCTTTTAAAATAAAGCGCAAGGGTTAAGAATTTTATTTCGTTCGAAAATTTGCGCTTTAACTTGATGACTCAGCCTTGATTTTTGGGTTCGTTTTGATCAAGCAAAAGGAACAAAAATATTCGTTGGACGACAATCTTATTAAACTCAAACCGGATAACACAAGCAATACTTTGTCACTGGTTGTGCCAATGCGGAAATATTCAAATTATCTGAAGCTTTGGATGCATCGATAATTTCTCCGTTTTTCATTAATAAATTGATTGTTTGCTTGTTTTGGTTGTAGGCATTGTTTGTCAAAATTTCTGAATAAACAAAGAAATCTACTTCATTATCATTCAAACCGAATTTATCTTTGACCATTTCCTTTTCCAATAAAATTCTATCAGGACCAAACTGTTCTTTGGAAACTTCAATTTTGAATAAATCTCTATTGACCAATTTTTGAGATAAAAGTGAAAGCACTTTGTCAGAATGATTTTGCCAAACTTTTACTGCGCACATGATGTCGAAATCATCCAATTGTGCGAAAGTTTCTAATGTCACAGGATTATCGATAAAATCTTCGTGTTCAATGTTATTCGTCAAAAAATACATCAGCGCTGGACTTGCAAACAAAGTCTCACCTTTAATGATCAATTCTTTGGCTCTACGCAAAATGTGAATCAACATAAATTCCGCAGAAACAACTGTTTTGTGCAAATAAACTTGCCAATACATGAATCGTCGCGCTACCAAAAACTTTTCTACCGAATAAATCGCTTTTTCTTCCAGCACCAAATTTCCTTGATGTACATTCAGCATTTCGATGATGCGATCTGAACCAATTTGACCTTCTGTGACGCCAGTGTAAAAACTATCGCGATTCAAATAATCCATTCGGTCCATGTCCAATTGACTAGAAACCAATTGATATAAGAAAGGTTTTTTAGAATATTTATTTTGGAAAATCAACAGCGCCAAATCCAATTTTCCGTCAAATTCTTGACTCAATCGTTGAATGAAAAATCCAGAAATATCTTCGTGACTAACTTTGTTCACGATGTCATACTCCAACGCATGGCTAAATGGTCCGTGACCGATATCGTGCAATAAAATCGCAATCAAAACCGCTCTTTCCTCCTCTTCGGTGATTTCATGTCCTTTTCGTCGAATTGTAGCCACTGCCAGCGACATTAAATGCATGGCGCCCAGCACATGATGAAACCTTGTGTGCAATGCGCCAGGATAAACCAAATGCGTCAATCCAAGCTGATTGATTCTTCTTAAACGCTGAAAAAACGGATGTTCAATCAAATCGAAAATAAACTCGTCAGGAACTGTAATAAAACCGTACACTGGGTCGTTAAAGATTTTCTTCTTGTTATTTCTGTTGAGAATTGGTCGCAATTGAATATATTTAGAGTCAATAATTTATCAAAATTAAAAAATTACAAGCAATGCAAGCGAAAATTCTTTGGGCAGACGACGAAATTGATTTACTAAAACCACACATTCTATTCTTAGAATCTAAAGGATATTCAGTTGAAACTGTAAATAACGGCGCGGAAGCAGTCGAAAAAAGTAGAGATAAACATTTTGATATCATCTTCTTAGATGAAAATATGCCCGGAATTTCTGGTCTCGAAGCCTTGACGAGAATCAAGGAAGAAAAACCGCTCGTTCCAGTTGTGATGATTACCAAAAGCGAGGAAGAATCTATCATGGAAGAAGCCATCGGTGGAAAAATCGCTGATTACCTCATCAAACCTGTGAATCCAAATCAGATTTTGCTTTGTTTGAAGAAAAACTTGGACCACAGCAAATTGGTGTCACAAAAAACGAATTCCAACTATCAACAAGAATTTCGTCAATTGGGAATGCAGTTGAACGGCAGACTTGACATTGATGGATGGATTGAAT
>JBFYPS010000053.1:0-2579 GCA_041303135.1 Crocinitomicaceae bacterium
ATTTATGTGACCAGCCTCCGAATGATTCAACATGAAATACAAGCAGGCATCAGATAAATCATCTACATGCAAAAACTCTCTGCGTGGAGAACCTGTTCCCCAGAGTTCAACTAATGTTTTATTTTCAATCTTTGCTTCATGAAATTTACGCAACATGGCTGGTATCACATGTGAATTCTGCAAATCGTAATTGTCATTCGGTCCATACAGATTAGTTGGCATCAAAGAAATAAAATCACATCCATATTGTTCACGATAGTAATCACACATCTTTAAACCTGCAATTTTTGCTATGGCATATGGTTCATTCGTCGGCTCCAACGATCCTGTCAACAAACTATCTTCTGTAATAGGCTGATCTGCAAACTTTGGATATATACATGAAGAGCCTAGAAAGACTAACTTTTTCACTTTGAATTGATAGGCAGCGTGAATTACATTGCATTCAATCATCAAGTTTTCGTAGATAAAATCAGCCTTAAACGTATTGTTCGCGTGAATTCCACCTACCTTTGCAGCAGCTAAAAAAACATATTCTGGTTGCTCCGTTTCAAAAAACCGATTCACAGTCTCTTGATTTCTTAAATCCAATTCTTTGGATGAACGCAGCAACAAATTATTGTATCCTTCATGCTGTAATTTGCGTACAATTGCTGATCCAACCATTCCGTTGTGACCTGCTACATATATTTTGGCTGTTTTATTCATTCGGACTAAAGCGTTTATGGCCACCTTCTTCAAGGTATTTCTCTCTTTCAAAATACGCAAGATCAGCAAGCATCATTTCTTTCACTAAGGCATTCAAATCATATTTTGGTTCCCAGCCTAATTGCGTTTTTGCTTTCGTTGGATCTCCAATAAGCAATTCCACTTCAGTTGGTCTAAAATACGTTGCATCCACCTTTAAAACGACTTGCCCTATTTCCAAGCATGTGACCTTTGAATCAAGTTTTTCCACTAAACCTATTTCGTCAACGCCACTTCCTTCGAATCGCAAATAAATTCCCGCTTCTTCAAAAGCCATACGTGCAAATTCTCTTACAGTAGTGGTCACACCTGTTGCAATAACAAAATCTTCTGGCTGATTTTGTTGAAGCATTCTCCACATCGCTTCCACATAATCCTTGGCGTGTCCCCAATCACGCTGTGCAGCGAGATTACCGAGGTACAAGCAATTCTGCAAACCGAGAGAAATTTGTGCTGCAGCACGCGTGATTTTGCGTGTAACAAAAGTTTCTCCGCGGCGAGGCGATTCGTGATTAAAAAGAATTCCATTGCATGCATACATATTGTACGCTTCACGGTAGTTAACTGTAATCCAAAAGGCATATTGCTTAGCAACAGCATACGGACTTCTTGGATAGAAGGGTGTTTTTTCAGATTGAGGCACTTCCTGCACCAAGCCATACAATTCAGAGGTTGAAGCTTGATAGATACGTGTTTTTTCAGTCATGCCCAATAAGCGCACAGCTTCTAAGATGCGCAAAGTCCCTATTCCATCAACATCAGCTGTGTATTCAGGTGTTTCAAAACTCACTTTCACATGCGACATAGCACCGAGATTGTAAATTTCATCGGGCTGCACTTCTTGAATAATTCGGGTAATGTTCATTGAATCAGACAAATCACCGTAATGCAGAATGAAGCGCACATTTTTTTCGTGCAAATCCTTATACAAATGATCAATCCTTTCCGTATTAAACAAAGAGGATCTTCGCTTGATTCCATGGACTTCGTAACCTTTTTCAAGTAATAATTCCGTTAAGTAGGAACCATCTTGTCCTGTTACACCAGTAATGAGAGCTTTTTTCATTTTATAATTCTTGAAACGAAGATATTCAAAACTCATGAATTAATGATCTTTTCAGTTAGAATACCTTATATTCGTGGTAAGATGAAAAAACTTCTCATTCTAGCTTACGATTTCCCTCCATACGTTTCAGTCGGCGGATTGAGGCCTTATAATTGGTATCGCTATTTAAAAGAGTTTGAAGTGGAACCGATTGTAATTACCCGCCAGTGGAGTAATGCACATGGCAATCACTTGGATTACATTGCTGCTGGAAGTTCGGACCAAGACATTGTGGAAGAAAGTGAATTTGGCACCATCATTCGAACCCCTTATCATCCCAATTTTGCCAATCGTTTGATGTTGAAACACGGTGAACAAAAGCACCGCATTCTCCGGAAATCGGTTTCCGCCTATTATGAGTTTGCGCAATTTTTAGCACCAGTTGGTCCAAAAGCCGGTTTATACGAAGGTGCTCACGCTTACCTAAAAACACATAAAGTAGATGCCATCATTGCCACCGGAGATCCTTTCGTTCTCTTCTCCTATGCATCTAAATTGAGCAAGGAATTTGGAATTCCATGGATTGCCGATTACAGAGACACATGGGTACAAGACAAAATACGGTCAGGGAATGCTTTTTCTAAATCTTGGAATTCTTTTTTTGAAAAGAAATTCTTGAAAAATGTTTCAGCAATAACGACCGTTTCTTCTTTTATCGTGAAACAATTAATACAAAACATTCAAAAAGAATCATTTCATATCTTGTTAAATGGTTTTAATCCTGATA
>JBFYPS010000054.1:0-5737 GCA_041303135.1 Crocinitomicaceae bacterium
TTTATACATGGATATCACTGACGATCTCAGTTATGCCCAAACTTTTTATCAAAGAAGAACCGTTAGAGTTTATTTAAATCAATTGGCTCAACGAGTGTACACAGGCGTTCACTTAAAAAAAGCAGAAACATTTAAAAAGTTTTTGACCGTTTGGAGAGTTTCTCTTCCCTTGGAAATTTATAAGTCAAGACGAAATTTGCTCTTCGCTTTGGTTGTTTTTTTAATTTGGGCGGCTTTATCTGCGGTAACTACGCATTTTTATCCCAATTTTACTGGTCTTGTTTTGTCGAATGGATACGTTGAAATGACCAACGAAAACATTGCGAATGGAGACCCTTTGGCTGTTTATAAAGGTGGAACACAATTTCAAATGTTTATTGACATCACAACCAACAATATTAGGGTTGCTTTTTTGACATTTATTTTTGGAATTTTCTTTACCGTTGGAACCCATATTTTGCTATTCAAAAATGCAATGATGGTTGGTTCATTTCAATATTTCTTTGCTACCAAAGGATTATTGATTACATCCTTTTTAGGAATTTGGATTCACGGTGCATTTGAAATTTCATCGATTGTTTTAGCTGCAGGTGCTGGAATTACAATGGGAAATGGTTGGCTTTTTCCAGGGAATTATACCCGACTTCAATCACTGCAAATTTCTGCTAAAAGAGGTTTGAAAATCATGATGAGTTTAGTGCCGTTTTTTGTCTTTGCTGGTTATTTAGAGAGTTATGTAACACGAAATTACTTGGATTTGCCAGAATGGTCAAAATGGGTGCTTATTGGTCTTTCGTTCGGAATCATTTTATTTTATTACATCATTTATCCAATGATTGTTGCTCGAAAGCATCCAGAATTATTGGAGGAAAAAGACTTAATCAATTATTTTCCACCAGTGAAATTTGACTTGTCGAAAATTAGGAGTTTCGGGGAAATTATATCTGATACATTTAGATTTTACAACATCCACTTTAATAAAATTTCAAAAATCAACTTCAGAATCTTGCTCCCAATAATTTTGGTTTTGGTCTATTTTCAAAATGAAAATCATGCCAATTTAATGGCTACAGAACATTGGTTTGATTGGTCAAAACAATTGGAAATCATGACCGGCTTTGGTTTCACCAATTTACAAGATTGGATTGTGAATTTGGCTTGGTCATTCGTTATCAGCGGAATGTTTTTAAGTGTTTTGTTTGCATTTAAGATAAAAGATGAAGTTTTCAGTTGGAGAGCATTCTTTCAATTTGCGAAACAAAAATTTCTACTCATTTGGTTTGGAAATTTTCTAATTTACTTTTCATTGGCTTTTATTCCTTGGTATTGGTATTTTGTCTTGATTCTTTTATTGCCATTCGTATTCTTAAATGGAATTGTTCCTGGAATTGCAGATTTTTCTTTCAAAAGTGCTTTAGGAAAAGGTTGGACTTTTAGCGCTCGATCTTATGGGATTTCTTTATTAAATATTGTAATCTTCACATTGATTTTCGCACTATTTATGCAGCCGATTGCTTTGGTTTTTAGTATTCGCGAAAATTTTGACCCCACAAGTATCATCAATATTACTGAACCAATGATGCCAGATTTATTGGATTTACTCGCTGATTTTACCAAAGATGTTGCAGATGCATTGGGCGGAGATCGCATGTTTTGGGCAAATATTGTTAGACAGTTGATTTACATTTTATTTTTACTCCTCGTTTTACCACTTTGGATTATCAGCATGACTTTTATTGGTTACAATGAATACGAAAAAGAAACAGCAAGCGGATTAAAAAACGCTTTCATGAAATTTGGGAAACGAAATCGTTACCAAGAAAACGACACTGATTTTGAGTAAATATTTTTGGTATATATTGATTTTTTGCATCAGCAATACTTGGTCTCAAAAAAATGAGGTCAATAAACCTTCGTATCAAAAATTTAAGCGTGAATATAATTACATCAAAGACAAAAAATACAAGGGACCAGAAAATAACTATGATGAGCCGACTTCAATGGAAAGATTTGAAGACGATGAATATGATGATGATGATTACACTGGCTTAGAATATGATCCTGACGATATTCAGAGATCTAGGGATAAAAAAAATCTTCATGGAAATGGCGGTGGCGGTTCAACGGGTGACAAAAAATATGATCCTAAAATCTCTGAACCAGAAAAATTTGAGATTGACCCTCCACAGATTTCTCCACCAAATATGCCAAATGTGAACGGACCAACGATTTCTCCTTTGGTTTGGAAAGTCATTTTACTCATTTTAGGAATTTTATTACTTGCATGGATAACCTATTTGATTGTCAAAAATTACAGGCATGTCCCAGCGCCAAGTCAAGGGAATTTTTCACCTGCAGACTGGAATCCAGAGTTAATTCCAAAAACAGAACTTGAATTACGATTAGAAGCTGCAATGGCAGAAAACAACTACAGAGAATGTGTTCGTATTTGGTTTACGTTTATTTTAAAAGAATCCATTCGTCTGCGAAAAATAAAATGGAAAAAAGATTTGACCAACTTTGATTATTTAATTCAAATGTCTGGAAAAGATGGATATGCAGATTTTTATGAAAGCGTACGAATCTACGATTTAGTTTGGTATGGCGATTATGACATTGGAGAAAATGAATATTTATCACTGGTTCCGCATCTTCAAAAAAATTACGAAAATTTAAAAGATAAACATGAATAAGCAAAAAGCCACGATTGCAGGGGCAGTTTTGCTTCTGTTTATTGTTTTAATAGTGTATTTGTTTTCTGGTACTGATTACAAAGAAGAAAAAACACAAAAACCCAAGTTCACTTCAGATGAATGGAACAATGAATTTATTTTGGAAGATAAAGATCCAATGGGGATTTATTTGTTCAAAACCATGTTTGACAATTATGGTGATTCAACAATTGTTATTGATGATTCCTTAAATTATTATTCAAAAGATACAACAAGTACTTATATTTTCGTTGGAGAGAGATTCAGTGTTTATCCGAACGAATTTGATAGCATCTTAAATGATGTAAAAAAGGGTTCTAATTTACTTTTGTCGTTTCATGACTTAATTGATACAATCAATCAACATTTCTTTTACAGCAACTACCACGAATGGTATTTTGATGAGGAAGTCAAAGTACATACTTTGAATAATGATTACACTTTACAATCCATTTTTCAAGCAGATACCATTGCTCGAGTATGGAAATTATTCCCAGAATATAATATAAAGGACACAAATTTTGTAACCATAAGTTCATTTATGGCGACTCCTAATTTTGTGAAATTGAAATTCGGAAAAGGTCATATCTTCTTGCATTGTAATCCTGAAATGTTTTACAATTACCAAATGTTGAGCAAAGACGGCTTCAATTATGCGCAAAGTGTGATTCACCAGTTTCCGCCAAAACGTCGTGTTGTATGGCTTGAGCTCGGACGATTGAGTGATGATATTGGTGATTTTGAAACGGAAGAAATTGAAGGTGATCAAGGGAAAAAAGACAATAGTTTATTGCAATTTTTGTTTAAAAAATTAGAGCTATTGATAGCGCTTTTACTCACAATTCTTGGTGTGATTTTGTACTTAATTTTTAGATCTAAGCGTTATTGGCCGATTGTAAAATATATTCCTGAAACAAAAAACAGGTCGTTGGATTTTGCCAATACTATGACAGCCATTTATTTGCAGCAAGAATCTCCTTATAGTATTTTGATTGTGATGCGCAGAAATTTCCGAGCAAACATCAATAGACAATTTTTTATCGATCTTTCGAAGCAAGATAAAGCGAAAGAAATAAAAGCGCTAGCAGAAAAAAGCGGTGTAAAGTTTGCCGATGTTGAGAATTTGGTCAACATGCTTGAGAATCAAAAAATGCATGCTGTTACCTATGAATACGTGCAGGAAGTAGCAAGAATGCAGCGTTCATTCTACATTAAAACAGGAATCATCAAAGATAAAATCAAGCAAAAAACTGAGAAGAAAAAAATAGTTTTTAGACGACAAATGATTCTCTCAACCACGTTTATTTTCCTTGGAATAAATGCCATTTTGAGAGGCTTCTATTTATTGGCATCATCGAATGGCACCGGAATTTTGTTTTGGCCAATAGGATTTTTAGTATTGGCAATGGGAATCATTCTTTTCAGCAGAAATTTGTTGATTGTCGAACATGATCAAATGACATTTTATCCTTACTTTTTAGGTAAAAAAGTGTTCGAAATAGATGATTTAATCGCAGTTCAAGTATCAAATGGAAATACATCCTTTGAATTTACAGGCAACCGTAAACTGACAATAAATCATTTAGAAATAAGTAGATATAGTAAAAAAGATTTTGAGCAATTTATTGCACCATTTTTAAAAATGAATTAGTTTAATAACGCAAAATAAAATCGCATGATAAACGAAGAAAATCAAGAAATAAATCCAGGGCATGAAGCTTTTATGCCAAAGGAAAATATTGAACCAAACATTTCACCTGAAATCGAACATTTTGCAGAAGCGAGCAGCGCAGAAGTAAAATCAGGATATGGTTTTGAAAGATCAAATGAAGACTTGATTTGGGTAGCACAAAAAGTAAATCAAGTGCGCCAAGAAATGTCCAAATTTGTAATTGGACAGGGAGAAATGGTTGAGTTGTTGATGACTGGAATTTTTTCTAATGGACACGTTTTATTAGAAGGTGTGCCTGGAGTTGCAAAAACCTTGTCTTCTAAGGTGTTGTCAAAAGCATTGGATATTCAGTTTTCGAGAATTCAGTTTACGCCAGATTTGATGCCTTCTGACGTTTTGGGAACATCCGTTTTCAATATGAAAGATTCAAGTTTTAATTTCCGTCGCGGACCTATTTTTAGCAACATCGTATTGATTGATGAAATCAACCGTGCTCCTGCAAAAACACAAGCGGCTTTGTTTGAAGTTATGGAAGAAAGACAAATTACGTATGATGGAAATCGCTATGAAATGGAATTCCCATTTTTGGTCATTGCAACCATGAATCCAATTGAGCAAGAGGGAACTTACAACTTGCCTGAAGCGCAATTAGATCGTTTTTTGTTTAAAATTAAAATCAATTATCCAGATTTAGAGCAAGAAACAGAAATTCTGAAACGTTACAAGAACAACATCAAAACACCTAATTTGGATGAAGTTGATGCGGTTTTCACAGTTCAAGATATTTCTAGAATTCAAGGATTGATTGAAAAAATCATTATTGAAGATAATTTATTGCAATACATTGCAAATCTGACTTTTAAAACAAGAAATCACGGTAAAATATACTTGGGTGGTTCACCAAGAGCTTCTCTTTCGATGTTGAAAGCTTCCAAAGCTGTAGCGGCAATTCGAGGAAGAGATTTCGTTACGCCTGAAGACATTCAATTTGTGGCACCACATGTATTGAATCACAGATTAATTTTGACTCCTGAAGCTGAAATGGAAGGTGTTCGACCTGAAGAAGTAATCGCTGAAATTATTCAAATGATCGAAGTTCCAAGATAATTATGAGCTTCCTTCGATACATATTTTTAACACGATTTTTCTTTGTGTTGCTGGCAATCGTTATTGCGATGTATTGCTGTGCGACCGTTTTTCCGTGGATGTTTTTTGTGTCGAATGTCGCTTTACTGGCTTTGTTTTGCGCGGTTTTGATTGACGTTATTATCACTTTTGTTAACGAAAATCCAGTTGAAGTATCACGCAAAGTGGACAATTTATTGAATTTAGGAGATTCAAATACCGTTACAAT
>JBFYPS010000055.1:0-3589 GCA_041303135.1 Crocinitomicaceae bacterium
TTGATGTTGAATCATTTTCCCCCTTTGGAGGGGGTGCAGGGGGAGGACATCTTCCAGAAAATACGTACTTCCTCGCTTGGACGACAACACCTTGGACATTGCCTTCCAATACCGCTTTGGCTGTTGGACCGAATATCGATTATTTTCTTGTTGAAACAATTAATCAATATACAGGAATTAAAATAAATGTTATTTTAGCTAAAGATATTTTTAAAAATTTCTTTACAACCTTTGAAGGCTTTAATATTGATGAGCAAATTCCATTTGGAAATTCGGGTTTACCTATAGACATAAATGAAGTTTTTGATTCTGTTCCTCAAAATTTAATTAAGTTAGTTGGTGGTAAACTAAATCACTGGAGAATTTTATCTAAATGCAAAGGAAAAGATTTGGTTGGGATTCAATACGAGCAATTGCTTCCTTATGCGGTGCCGCATGAAAATGCAGATAAAGCTTTCCGCGTGATTCCAGGTGATTTTGTTACCACAGAAGACGGTACTGGAATTGTGCACATTGCACCGACTTTTGGGGCTGATGATGCGAAAGTGGCAGCAGAAGCAGGTGTTCCAGGAATGTTGGTATTGGACGAAACGGGGAAAGCTGTTCCGTTGGTTGATTTACAAGGGAAATTCAGACCAGAAATGGGAGAATTCGCTGAAATGTATGTCAAAAATGAATACTACGATGCTGGAACAGAACCAGAAAGATCTGCAGATGTTCAAATTTCCATCAAACTGAAAACAGAGAACAAAGCATTTAAAGTTGAAAAATACGAACACAGTTATCCGCATTGCTGGAGAACTGATAAACCGATTTTATATTATCCATTAGATTCATGGTTTGTGCGCGCTTCGAATGTGAAAGAACGCATGATGGAACTCAACAACACGATCAATTGGAAACCAGAATCAACTGGAACTGGACGATTTGGAAAATGGTTGGAAAATGTCAATGATTGGAACCTGTCCCGTTCACGTTATTGGGGAATTCCAATTCCAATTTGGGCAACAGAAGAAGGCGATGAACAAATCATTATTTCTTCGATTGAAGAATTGAAAAATGAATGCGATAAATCAGTGAAAGCTGGCCTTATGACTGAAAATCCATTGGCTAATTTTATAGTTGGTGATATGTCAGAAGCGAACTACGCACAAATTGATTTACATAAAAATTATGTCGATAAAATCACTTTAGTTTCAGCTTCCGGAAAACCGATGAAGCGCGAGGCTGATTTGATTGATGTTTGGTTTGATTCAGGTGCGATGCCTTATGCACAATGGCATTATCCGTTTGAAAACAAAGAATTGATTGACAATCACAAAGGATTTCCAGGCGATTTCATTGCTGAAGGAGTTGACCAAACAAGAGGTTGGTTTTACACTTTGCATGCGATTGCAACGATGGTTTTTGATTCTGTTGCATATAAAAACGTGATTTCTAACGGTTTGGTTCTTGACAAAAATGGTCAAAAAATGTCGAAGCGTTTGGGAAATACAATTGATCCGTTCCAAACGTTGGACAAATATGGTCCTGATGCGACGCGTTGGTACATGATTACGAATGCGCAGCCATGGGATAATTTGAAGTTTGATTTAGATGGAATCACGGAAGTTCAACGCAAGTTTTTCGGAACTTTGTACAACACGTATTCTTTCTTCACATTGTATGCAAACATTGATGGTTTCGATTATTCTGAAGCAGAAATCGCGTTGGAAAACAGACCAGAAATCGACCGTTGGATTTTATCGAAATTGAATACATTGATTCAACAAGTAGATGAATCGTATGAAACTTACGAACCAACGAAAGCAGGCCGATTGATTCAAGATTTTGTGAATGATCAATTGTCGAATTGGTACGTGCGCTTGTGTAGAAGAAGATTCTGGAAATCAGAAGATTCACAAGATAAAATTTCTGCGTATCAAACGCTTTATACGTGTTTAGAAACGGTTTCAATATTAGGTTCTCCGATTGCACCATTTTTCATGGATCAATTGTTTTCTGATTTGAATGCAGTTACGAAACGTCATTCAGTAAGTTCAGTGCATTTGGCTGATTTCCCGAAAGTGAATGATGCGATGATCAACACGGATTTAGAAGCTCAAATGGAAATTGCGCAACGTGTTTCTTCGTTGGTATTAGGATTGCGTAAAAAAGAGCGTTTAAGAGTACGTCAACCGTTACAAAAAATCATGGTTCCAGCGTTGAGTGCCGATTTTGCTAAAAATATTCAACACATTTCTGAATTGATTTTATCTGAAGTCAATGTGAAAGAATTGGAATTATTGGAAGAAGGAAATGGGATGTTGGTGAAAAGCATCAAACCAAATTTCAAAACCATTGGACCAAAATACGGCAAACAAATGAAAGCCATTGCAGCGTTGGTTGCTGCATTTACGCAAGACGATATCGCATTCATTGAAAGCACAAATGCTTGGAACGGAGAAATTGATGGAACTGAAATCAATTTAGATGGAGGCGACTTTGATATCATTGCTCAAGACATTCCAGGTTGGTTGGTAAGCAGTGAAAATGGAATTACTGTTGCATTAGACATTACATTGACAGAAGAATTACGCCAAGAAGGAATTGCAAGAGAGTTAATCAATCGCGTTCAAAACTTGCGTAAAGACTCTGGACTTGAGGTAACTGATAAAATTAATTTATTCGTTGAATGTTCGTCAGAATTACAAAATGCAATCCAAAAGAATGGCGAATATGTTTGCAACGAAGTGTTAGCAAATAGCATTCAGTTTGAAACCTTGGGAACTGATTCTTTAATTATAGATTTAGTTGAAGAAGGCGATGCAAAAATTGCATTGAAAAAGTCATAAAAATTCTCATCTCATTAAAAGTCAAATTCTACTTAAGAGTTTGACTTTTAGGTTTTTACAAAGACTAATTTTTTAATTTTTACTACTTCGATTTATTGAAAATATTGGAGAATTTTATCTGCTAAAACATCACTCAATTTGAAATAACTTTCATTGGTCCAACCGCCAACATGTGGCGATAAAATTACTTTTTTGGATGCCAGTAATTGTTGAAATGCTTCAGGCATATTTCCATCGAAAAAATTTTCAAAACTTGATTTTTCATATTCCAAAACATCTAAACCTGCGCCAAGCACTTTTCCGTTTTCAATGGCTTTTAATAGTGCTTTGGTTTCAACTATTTTTCCTCTAGAGAGATTGAGTAAAAAGAAGGGTTTTTGAGTGCTTTCGAAAAAAGTATCATTCGCCCAAAAAAGCGTTTCAGCATTTTGGGGAATGTGAAAGCTAATTACATCGGCGTTGGCATACAATTCTTCCAAGGTTGATTCTTTGACGAATTCGTTCCCGAAATTGTTTTTGTATTTATCGTACGCTAGAATTTGAACATCAAATCCTATTAGTTTTTTAGCGAAAGCTTCACCATTGTTCCCATAACCTATAATTCCAACGGTTTTACCATCCAATTCGATTCCACGATTTCCTTCACGATCCCATTTACCTGAGCGTACTTCAGCATCAGCGGCAACCAAATGATTCATTAGTGCCAACAACATACCCAGCGCATGCTCACCTACCGCGTTTCGATTTCCTTCAGG
>JBFYPS010000056.1:0-22012 GCA_041303135.1 Crocinitomicaceae bacterium
TCAAACTTGAATTGAAAATCAAATTACGACATTTTGTCACTCTCATTCCCTTGGCATAGTGATTGACGAAATGACGTGTCCACAAATGGATCAAATTGTAATAAATTTAAAATTATGAAAACAGGTCAAATTAATGTTCAAACGGAAAATATTTTTCCAATCATTAAAAAATTCTTGTATTCAGACCACGAGATATTTTTAAGAGAGTTGGTTTCGAATGCAGTAGATGCTTCTCAAAAAGTGAAAGTGTTGGCTTCGACAGGCGAATTCAAAGGTGAAGTTGGCGATTTGAAGGTGGAAGTTGTATTAGACAAAGAGGCTAAAACACTAACGATTTCAGATCATGGAATTGGTATGACGAGCGATGAAATCGACAAATACATCAATCAAATTGCTTTTTCTGGTGCAGAAGAGTTTGTGAAACAATACGAAGGAAAAGAAGGAGCTGAAAGTATCATCGGTCACTTTGGATTAGGATTTTATTCAGCTTTCATGGTTTCTGAAAAGGTACAAATCAGAACTTTGTCACGTCATGAAGGCGCGCAAGCAGTGCAATGGGAAAGTAATGGTTCACCTGAATATACAATCACCGACATTGAAAAAACAGACAGAGGAACGGATATCATTTTGTATATCAATGAAGAATCTGTAGAGTTTTTGGAAAAAGCACGTATTCAAGGAATTTTAGATAAATACTGTAAATTTTTACCAATTCCAGTCATTTTTGGAAACAAAACAGAATACATCGATTCTCCTGAAGGTGAAAAAGACGAAAAAGGAACTGTAAAACGTGTTGCGATTGATGTGCCAAATCAAGTGAACAATCCTTCACCAGCTTGGACAAAAGCGCCTATCGACTTGAAACAAGAAGATTACAATGCTTTTTACAGAGAATTGTATCCAATGACTTTCGAAGATCCTTTGTTTCACATTCATTTGAACGTAGATTATCCTTTCAATTTGACAGGAATTTTATATTTCCCGAAAATCAAAGAAAATGTAGAAGTTCAACGCAACAAAATCAATTTGTATAGCAATCAAGTGTTTATTACTGATAGCGTTGCAGAAATTGTTCCTGAATTTTTGACATTGTTACATGGTGTGATTGATTCTCCAGATATTCCATTGAATGTTTCTCGTTCATACTTACAAAGCGATAGCAACGTAAAAAAGATTTCAAGTCACATTACCAAAAAAGTAGCTGATAAATTGGCTGAAATGTTCAAAAAAGACCGACCTGATTTTGAATCAAAATGGGAAGATTTGAAAATCTTTGTTGAATATGGAACACTTTCAGACGATAAATTTGCTGAAAAATCAAAAGGCTTTTCTTTGGTTAAAAATACAGAAGGAAAATATTTTACGCTTGAGGAATACAAAGAGAAAATCACGGCTTTACAAACAGATAAAGATGGTAAAATCATTGTACTTTATACGAATGATGCAGAAGCACAATTTGGTTTTGTGAAAGCTGCAAAAGACCGTGGATATGATGTCTTGTCTTTGGATGGACCATTGGTTCCTCACTGGATTTCAAAAATGGAGCAAGAAGGTTTAAACTTAACTTTTGCAAGAGTTGATGCGGATACTTTGGATAAATTGATTAAAAAATCTGAAGAAATTCCATCTAAACTTTCGAAAGAGGAAGAAGAACAATTGCAAACTGTTTTTGAAGGTTCTGTCAACAAAGAGAAATTCAAAGTTGAATTTTCAAGCATGAGCGAAACGGAAGCGCCAATCATAGTTACGCAACCTGAGTTTATTCGCAGAATGATGGAACAACAAAAAATGGGAGGCGGAGGCTTCTTTGGAGCTTTTCCAGAAACATATCAATTGGTTGTCAATAGCAATCACCCGAAAGTTGGAGAATTATTGAAGTCTGATGATAGCCAACGCGCTGATAAAGCAAAACAATTGACTGATTTAGCACTACTTTCACAAGGAATGTTGAAAGGAGAAGCATTGAATCAATTTATTGAAAGAAGCATAGAATTGGTTTAAAAAAGCATAAATTTGCCATGTATAGTTAATGCATGGCATTTTTTTGTCCAAAAGTTAGAAATGATAATCGGTGGTTTTAAAAAAGAATCGCTTAAAAAAATACAGATTTGTTTAAATTGATAGGAGCTATCGGAGGATTTTTACTCTTAGGTAGAAGTTTTTTTGGAGGATTTGTTGGATTCGTTGTTGGTGGATTTATCGATAATTTATTGACATCAAATGTATCTCAACGACAAGGTGCAACTGGCGGAAGTGGCAGTGGTTTTTCAGCAGATGATTTATTCTCGTATTACCAACAAAGAACTTCAAATACAGATTTTGCAACCATGTTGATTGCACTATCAGCTGCAGTGATGCGTGCAGATGGGAAAGTATTGAAGGCAGAATTAGATTTCGTAAAGTCTTTTTTTCGTCAACAATTCGGTCCGCAATTTTCAACAGCGCATTTGCAAACATTGAAACGTTTTTTGGATTCTGACGATATTCCATTGGAACAAATTTGTCAAGATATTAGAATGCGAACACAAGAGGAAGTGCGCGTTCAATTGTTGCATTACCTTTTTGGAATTGCTAAATCTGACGGACATGTTCAGGAATCTGAAATGATGATTTTGAAGAGAATTGCGCAGTTGATGGGGGTTCCAAACATGGATTTCGAAAGTGTCAAAAACATGTTCTACCGCGATGTGAATTCTGATTTCAAAGTACTGGGATTAGAAGCAACAGCGACAGATGAAGAAATCAAAAAAGCTTACCGTCAAATGGCGATTCGCTACCATCCAGACAAAGTAGCGCAGATGGGCGAGGAATACCAAAAAGGCGCCAAAGAGAAGTTTCAAAAAATTCAAGAAGCTTACGATAATATCAAGAAAACAAGAGGTTTGAAATAAAAAAAAACTCGATGAGCAATCATCGAGTTTTTCATTTGGTATTGTTTTTACAATTAATCAATAATCGTAATTGATTCAATTTTATCTCCTTCGCGAATAGCGTCGATCACCTCCAAACCTTCATAAACTTTTCCGAAACAAGTGTGGTTTCTATCCAAGTGAGAAGTTTGTCTTCTGCTGTGGCAAACAAAAAATTGTGAACCGCCAGTATTTCTTCCAGCGTGAGCCATGGACAATACACCTCTGTCGTGGTATTGATTTTCTCCAGTCAATTCGCAATCGATTTTGTATCCTGGACCTCCAGCGCCAGTTCCTTTTGGACATCCACCTTGAATAACGAAATCAGGAATCACACGGTGCCATGACAAACCGTTGTAGAAACCATCTTTTGATAATTTTACGAAATTTGCAACTGTATTTGGTGCATCATTTTCATAAAATGCAACTTTCATTTCGCCTTTATTTGTCTTAATAATTGCTTCCATTGATTTAATTTTTTAGCAAAAATAATCAATTGAATCTGATTTTAAACTTAATCGAATTTTTCTATCTTTATTTCCAAAGATTTTGGTTAATTTCGAAACTGAAAACAAAAGTTCGAATTGATTTTTTACAAGTTTGGTTCTTTTTGAATCAGATATAAAAGTTGTTTCAAAACCATAATTTATGAGTTATTTGTTAATAAAAGTAGGAAGGGGGGAAGACAATGATGTTGTTCTAAACGACCCTACAATTTCTAAATATCATCTTGAGATTTTTGTAGATGTTGAAGGAAATGTTTTTTTGACAGATTTACAATCTAAATTCGGCACCAAAGTCAATGGTAAACTCATCAACGATTCTGTTGAGTTAAATCCATTTGACAAGGTTACAATTGGTGATGAAATTCCTTTCAATTGGAAAAAACATGTTGAACAAGATCAAAAAAATACCATTACGGTTGGGCGTTCGCACAAAAATGACGTCGTTTTGAATCTTCCTTATGTTTCAGAACATCATTTACAACTTTTTAGAGACAAGGACGGGAATATTTTTATCACTGATTTAGATTCTGCTGAAGGTACATTTATCAACGGGGTGCGTTTAAGCGGTATTGCCTTGTTGAATGCAAAAGATAAGGTGAAATTAGGTACAGAATTATTTCATTGGAGTACATTGTATCCAGATTTACAAGTTATTGAACCAATCACTGAAATTGAGGCAGAAGTTAAACCTGAAATTAAATTACCTGAAGAAGAAGCCGAGAAAATCAAACAACCTTGGTACATTGAGCACAAAGATTTGATTATCATTTATGGCATCGATTTGTTGCTTATTTTGTTGATTTCTTGGAGTATGAAATAAAAAAAAAACTGCTTCCTTTTGAGAAACAGTTTTCGATTATCTTAAAATCCTAGGTTTAATACTGAAACAAAGGATATTCTTTCATTTTTGCATTGATTTCAGCCCTAACTGTATTAATCACGTTTTCATCATTTACATTAGATAGTACGTCGTCAATCCATTTTACAATCTGAACGATGTCATTTTCTTTCAAACCACGTGTTGTAATGGCAGCTGTTCCAACTCTAATTCCTGAAGTCACAAAAGGTGATTCAGTATCAAAAGGAACCATGTTTTTGTTCACTGTAATATCTGCCTTCACCAAAACGATTTCAGCATCTTTTCCAGTTACATTTTTAGAACGCAAATCAATCAACATGCTATGGTTTTCTGTTCCTCCTGAGATTACTTTGTATCCTAATTGCACAAATTCTTTCGCCATTACAGCTGCATTTTTCTGAACTTGTTGCATGTACGTTTTATACTCTGGAGATAATGCCTCTTGAAAAGCAACAGCTTTAGCAGCAATCACATGTTCCAAAGGTCCACCTTGAATTCCCGGGAAAACTGCAGCATCCAATAAAGCCGCCATCGATTTCAAGTTTCCATTGTTCCATTTCAAACCAAACGGGTTGTCAAAATTGTGACGCATCATGATGATTCCACCTCTTGGTCCACGCAACGTTTTGTGTGTTGTTGAGGTAACGATATGGCAATGATCTAAAGGGTCTGATAATAATCCGGCAGCGATTAAACCTGCTGGATGCGAAATATCCGCCAAAATAATTGCGCCAATTTCATCTGCAACTTTTCTAATGCGCGCATAATCCCAATCACGGCTATAAGCAGAAGCACCGCAAATAATCATTTTTGGTTTTTCTTTTCTAGCAACTTCTTCCAAAGCGTTATAATCAACCAATCCAGTTTCTTGATCAACACCATAGAAAAATGGTTGGTATAATTTCCCTGAAAAATTGACAGGCGAACCATGTGTTAAATGTCCTCCATGTGATAAATTGAAACCTAAAATTTTATCACCAGGATTCAAACAAGCAAGAAAAACTGCTGCATTTGCTTGAGCGCCAGAGTGTGGTTGAACATTGGCCCAAGTGGCACCAAAAAGTTCACACAAACGATCAATAGCTAATTGCTCAACTTTATCAACAACTTCACAACCACCGTAATATCTTTTACCAGGAAGTCCTTCAGCATATTTATTTGTCAAAACAGAACCCATGGCTTCCATGACTTCATTGCTCACAAAATTTTCTGATGCAATTAATTCTACACCATGTAATTGTCTGTTTTTCTCAAGATTGATTAAATCAAAAATTTGTTGGTCTCTTTTCATGTTTTCAAAAAAAAGGAGTAAAATATTTTATTTTTTATAATTGATCTCTTGAATCAATTTTAAACCTTCTTCAAGGGTAGTTAAAGGTTTATATCCAGTCAATTTAAATAATTTGTCCGAACTACCTACACGTCGTTCAACCTCATAGTCGTAACGTTTTTTTGGCGCCGCAATATAGGTTATTTCGGATTCTGAATTGGCAATACCTTTTATTTTATCTGCTAAATCAGAAATACACCATTCTGCTTCATTGGCAATATTTACAATATAACAACCTTCCAAATTCATCAATCTTACACAAGCTTCAACTGTATCATCAATGTAGGTAAAATCTCTTGTTTGTTTTCCTGTACCAAAAACAGTGATTGATTCATTTTTCAATGCTTGTTCAAAGAACAATGGAACAACCATTCTATTGTCTTGATTATGACCATAAACATTGAAGAAACGTAATGAAATTACATTTAATCCCTTTTCTTCATGATGAGAAGCTAAGTAAATTTCATTGTATCTTTTAGCCATTGCATAAGATGTTCTTGGGTCAACCAATACTTCTTCCGTCAATGCATTTTCAATCGCAGAATGGCCATATATACCACTTGTTGAGGCATACATGATTTTTTTAATGTTATTGATTTCTGCAGCCATAATTGCATTTCGAGTACCTATTACTTCGACATCCATTGTTTCAACTGGATTGTCTGCTACGATATCTACTCCCAATACTGCAGCAAAGTGAATGATTAAATCACATCCTTTTGAGGCGTCTATCATCAATTGTGCATCTCTTACATCGCCTTTGATGAAATTGATTTTAGAATAAGTGTCTTTATCCAACTTATTGCCTCGCAGTAAAGAATCTAAAACTGTTATTTCATGTCCTTCATTTACAAGTCTTTTTGTTAAATTGCTCCCGATAAATCCTGCTCCTCCTGTGATTAAAATACGCATAGTATAAATTTTAACACAAATATAGTAGTTTATACTCTTTTAATAGCAAAAAGTGTATGCGTAATCTCTTTTTTAGCTTCAATTAAAATTCCAGATGCGGTAATAGTATCAATTCGAACCTGTCCCGAAGCATGAATAATTTGATTATTTTCCAAGACAATACCAACATGAATAATTTTTCCATTTTCATTTGAGAAAAATGCCAAATCTCCAGGTAATTTTTCATCAAAGTCAATCGTCAATCCCAATTCTGCTTGTTGAAATGCATCTCTAGGTAAATTGATATCAAAAAATCGATAAACTATTTGTGTAAAACCTGAACAGTCAATGCCAAATGGACTTTTCCCTCCCCATAAATAAGGAGTATTTAAATATTCATTTGCCAATTCTGAAATTGAATGAAAAACAATGTTTTCACTTTGATTGATAAATGAAAATTGATTGTTTCCGATGTTAAAATCCTGATTTGTAGAGCCTACAAATGATCCTCGAGAAATCCATTGTTTTCCCCATGGAGTTTGTATTTGACGCAATAAATTGGATTCCAAAGATTGAATATCTAACCAGCGTTTGGTTTCCTTTGGAGTCAAAACCGCAGAGTGTTTAACATCAATCCAACCTTCGTAGTTGTCTTTGTAAATTACAATTTTGCACCAAGATTTTTGAATTTCTGAAATTTGAAAAACTTCACCAAATAGCAATTGTGTGACAATTTCAGCTGTATCAGTATTTGTAGCACGAACAGGTGAAATGTTGACTTTGCAAAATGCCAACTGCGACTCCATTATTTTTTAGGAAAATTTTGATGTGACAAAATATTCAATGCTTGTTGAACATGTCTTTCATTGTGATAAACCACAAAAAGCAAGGCATCACCCAATCTCAATTTAATAATTTTACTCATTGAAATCGGGACTTTAACTTTACGAATATTTACAGTTGCTGCAAGATCTATAATTTCAAGCAATTCTTTTTGACCATTTTCAAACAATAAAATATCATTTTCATGCATCAAACTTGTTTCAAAGGTAGGATTGTAATTACGCGCAGATTTAAATTTTCTTTTTACATTTTTTGCGTTTCCTAATTTCATTGATTTCCACGCGGAACGACCTAATGGAGAAGATTGAAATAATTCCTTTGGCTCTCTGAATCTTGTTTTTTGGATGCGATTTAAAAATGCAACATGATAAAAAAGAGCGTATTGATTTAAATGCGCAAAAATTTCATGAACGTTCCATGCATGCTCTGCAGGTTTCCAATTTTTTTGTTCTATAGAAAGATGACTGAATTTTTTTTTCAAAACTTCCAAATTGTTTTGAGTAATCGTCCTGATGTCTTTCAATAATTCTGATGATGTCATGGTATTCAATTTCGCACTTCAAAGTTAATTGGAATTAATTACAGAAACAACATTTAAGAATTCATTTTCAATTTTCGTTTATTTGACTAGGAATCAAGATTTGGAAATTCAAAAACATATTTGGTAACAGGTTGGTCTGAAAACACCATTGTTCCCTCTAATTGTTCAGTTAGTGCGTCAATTAATTCCATACCAAAAGAATCTTTTCTACTTGGTTTTTTCCACGTTCCATTGTCTTCATAAGTCAAAACGAAATTGTTTTGATCCATTTTTTGAAGTTTGATATCTATTTTAGCATCCTGATTTTCACAAAAGGCATATTTAAGGGAGTTTGACATTAGTTCATTGAAAATCAAAGCCAAAGGAACAATCGGTCGCATTCCCAAAGTTTCGATACTACAATAAATCTTGATATCAATGGGAAATGCAACTTGATAGGAGTTCAGTAAATCAGAAGACAAACTATTGAAATATTCATCAATATTAATTTTCGAGAGCTCCTCAGATTGATACATTTTTTCATGAATCATTGACATGGCAATCACGCGATTGGTCGTTTCCTGAAATTTGGAAATCGCTTCTTCGTTTTCTAATTCACGTGATTGAAGTCTCAATAAACTAGTTATTACCTGTAGATTGTTTTTTACACGATGGTGAATTTCTTTCAACATCATTGTTTTTTCTTCATTTTGTTTATTGATTGTATCGAATTGCATCTGAAGTTTTTCCCTTGCTTCTTTCAAATTGTTTTGCGCAAATTGATTTGTCTTTATATTTTGATAACTCAAGTAAAAAATAATCATAAAACAAAAGAAAACATTGATTGAAACTCCAAAAAGCTGTTGACTTGTCAAATCGTGAATCATTGGAATTTGACTATTGAATCTTAAAAAGTAAAAAGATGAAAGTGAAATTCCGTGTACCAAGGCAATAAAAACGCCCCATCTTTTTCCGACCGACATGAATGTAAAAAGGATATTTATCGTCATCCACAAACCATCTATTAAATGCGGTTGGCCTTCAATTCCAAAAAGTGTTATCAAACACATTACGGCACCAAAAAGATTGAAATATAAGGTAAAAGTTTTGTATTTTCCTGTTTTTCTGATGTTTAAAAGTGAAAAAAGCACAACAAAAAAACCTATAAAACTTAAGATGCTGAATTTTAGTCCATAGTTTGTTACCAAAACAAGGCCTAAAGTTCCCAATATAACCGTCAAAAAAAGTGCCATTCGATAAGCCAAAATATAACCCGCTTCATCAAAGAAATCATCAAATTTTCGTTTTGGTGCTTGTAGAATATTGGCGATGGAAGCAAAAAATTTTGAATTCATTTTTATTTTTTTCTTTATTGGGGTCTAAATTTAAGTTTTTAAATTGAAATGTTAAATTAATCTTCCCAAGCAAGGATTCCTAACCAATGTTCGGCCAAAACAAACTTCCCAAAAAGATATTTTTTTATTAAAGATTGTTTACTTTCGGAAAAATGTTTCGTCTTACATTCAAAAATTAGCAAAATTGAAATACATATTTTTTATATTGTTATTTACTTTCAGCTCTTTGGGGTTTTCTCAATCGTTGAAAAAAAACCAATCAGAGCTCGAAACGTTAAAAAAGCGAATTCGTCAAAGTACTTATTATGATTCAGTTGCGGTGTTCCATAATGGTGCGAAGGCGATTGAATTAGCAAGAAAAGCAAATTCCTTGAGCGAGGAAGGTTTGATTTATCAGTATTACGGAAATTTTTATTTTTTCTCAAGAAATATTCAAAAAGCAAAGGAATATTATCAAAAAACGATTGAAATCGCCAAAAAAGCGAATGATAAAAAATTGCAAAATTCGACTGAAATTCGGCTTGCTTTTATGCTAAGCGATGTTGATAAATTAGCAGCAGAAAAGAAATTTAATTATTTATTAGAAGAAGCAATAAAGAATAATTTTCTTGAAAATACCGTTGAAGCTTATAATGGAATCGGGATTATTTACGAAGAAAGAAAAATTCATGATGAAGCGCTAAAATATTATTTGAAGGCATTGAAAGTTGCTGAAAAGAATAATTTGCAATATCAGCAAGCCATCGTTTTAAATAATATTGGATTAGTTAAATTTTACAACAAACAATCAAAAGAAGCCAAAATTGATTTTGAAAGGGCACTAGCATTAGCAATTAAGGCGGAGGAATCAAGGTTAGCAATCAATTTGCACAGTAATTTGGGACTGGTAAATGTGGAATTGAAAAACTACACAGAGTCTATTAAACACTACAAGGAAACTTTAAAAAATGCGCGTAAATTAGGATTTCCAACCGCAACTGCAGTAGCTTTAATTAATTTGGGAAGTAGCTATTTTGACAATAAGCAATTGGATTTGGCAATGAAAGACTGCGATTCTGCTATTGTAATTTTCAAAAAATACAAGGAAAAAGAATTTTTAGGTCAATCTTATTTACTACGAGCTTCCATTAATATAGAATTGGGAAAATTGCAACTAGCGAGAGCTGATATTGATTCTGTTTTGGTTTTGAATAAAAAATATCCTAATCCGAGAGATTTTGCAATGTCTTTTCAAGTGATGTCAACGATTTTTGAAAAGGAAGGTAATTTCAAAAAAGCACTAGAATACACTAAGAAATTTAACCAATTGGACGACAGTTTATCTGATATTTCAAATCAAGATAAAATGGCTGAAATGCAAGTCGTTTATGGAAAAGAGAGGGTTGAATCGGAACTAGAAAATGAAAAAAGTAAAAATTCATTGCTTCAAAAAGAAAATGAATTGAAGCGCATTCGCTTGCGTTTTGTTTTGATTCTTTGTTTTTCAATTTTGGTCGTGGGAATAGGGCTTATTTTTATCCGATCAGTAATCATCACGAGGCGACAACAGGTGGCGTTTTCCCAAAAATTGATTGAAAATATCGATGAGGAACGTGGGCGGATTTCCAAAGATTTACATGACAATATCGGTCAATCTTTGTCTGTCATAAAGTCAAAAATAAATATGTTTAACACAGGAAGAATTCAAGCAATTGACGGACTTGATGCTGAATTGGGAGATGTAATTAATCAAACCAGAAGTATTTCTCATCACCTTCACCCCGCATTTTTAGAAAAAATTGGCTTGTCAAGATCTTTGGCTTCATTGATGGAGAAAATTCAAGAAAGTACCAATATTGTCTGCAGTTTAGACCTATTTAAAGAAATTGAATCATTGCCCATTGAAACCAAGACTCAAATTTATCGAATTATACAAGAATGTGTAAATAACACCATCAAACATGCAAAAGCTTCTGCACTGAAAATCTCAGTTTCCAAACAAGATGATAGTTATGTACTTGAATACAAAGACAATGGAATTGGAATGAGAGATGTTCCCAATGCAGGCTCGGGAATCGGGATTTTGATAATCAAAGAAAGAGGAAATAAATTGAATGGTAAAGTAAATTTTGTTTCAAATACAAGAGGATTTAGATTAATTTTGAGATTTTAATAAGAGATTTTTAAAAACTATTAAAACGATGCGGGTAGCAATTGCAGATGATCATCCAATTTTCAGAAGTGGACTCAAGTTTTTACTTGAAACTTCATTTAAGAATATTGTCATTGATCAATTTGAAAATGGCGAAGAATTACTCGAATTTGTTCATACGACTTTACCAGACATCATTATTGTTGATATTGATATGCCAGTTATCAATGGCTTAGAAGCTTGTGAGATAATAACTCAAAAAAACACTGATTCTAAAGTGATCGTTTTGACAATGTACAAAGACGTAGAAATGTTAAAATTGGCATTTTACAATGGTGCAAAAGGCTATCTTGTTAAAGACAATACCTCTGAAGAACTTGTAGATTGTATTCAAACTGTGATGGAGGGTAAAACCTACATGGCAAAAGATGTCAGAGAATTGGGAGCTAACCTGTTTTCTACTGACAAGGCAAAGTTTCAAATTTCTGAATTAATTGGTAGTTTGACCCATACAGAGCTAAAAACATTGAAACTTGTAAGTCAAAAATTATCTAGCAAGGAAATTGCAAATCTACTTTTTGTTTCTGTTAAATCAGTCGAAAACTATCGTTCTAGGATATGCAAAAAATTAAATTTAGATGCCAGAAATAACAGTTTGTTGCTTTGGATCATGGACAACAAAATCATTTTAGATAACATTAAAGAGTTTGATTGAGATACCCAAAATTGCTTTATTGAGGGGCTAGCCCCACTATTCATTCATTCAAACTTTCCTATTTTTACGTCTTTAAGTAATTTTTCCAAACAGACTTTTGATTTTGTTTGAAATTCTTCTACTTAATGCTGACCAACAAAACTCACTAAATCAAAACTTTATATATTTTATTTGCTAATTAACTTAATAAGTATGTCAAAAATAAAATTACTTTTTCTTTTGTTCTTTTTAAACATTGGATTGCTTTCAGCACAAAATTTGGTGATTAATCCAAGCTTTGAAAACACAGCAAATGGCTGTGCGGGATTTCCTTTCCCTGTTGAAGGTTTTACAGATTTGAATGATTGGGACAATGCCAATTCAAATACTCCTGGTGATTCTTGTTCTTCTCCAGATTTATTTTCAACCTGTAATACCGGTTTAACCAATATTTTAGGTGTTCCAGGAAATGCATTGGGTTATCAAAATGCACATACAGGCAATAAGTATGCTGGAATTATTAATTATTCCGCTCCTTTTGGCCTAAATGATGAATACAGAGAGTATATTCAAGGACACATGACTTCTGCTCTAGTGGCTGGTCAAACTTATTGTGTTTCAATGTTTGTGAGTTTGGCAGATGATTCTCCATGGGCTTGCAATAATATGGGGATTTATTTTTCAAACACTCAATACATGAGAGATGCTTGCGCAGGTTCTAGTCCTAGAATAAACGTTACGCCTCAGTTAAACTATTCTTGTGCCGTTATCAATGATACCACTCCTCAATGGTTTAGAATTCAATGGAATTATGTTGCCGCTGGTGGTGAGCAGTATCTTGTAATTGGAAATTTTTTCAATGATGCTGGTACAAACTCAGTAAGTACAGGTGCTTCAAGTTTACAAAATATGTTCGCATATTATTATATTGATGATGTAAGTATCGTTCCAAATACGTGTTGCTTTGCAGATATAAATCCAGTTGGAACTTTGTGCGTTACTGACGCTCCGGTTCAATTAACTGCTCAAGCACCCAATTCAGGCGTAAGTTGCACTTCGGCTGCAGTTACAGGAACTTGGAGTGGCCCTGGGATGTCTGCAACGGGAATGTTTACACCAGCAAATGCGGGACCAGGAACACATACTGTTACATTTACATTAAGTTGTGGAACGGCTGTTACATCGACTATTACTGTAAGTCCTTGCGTCGCGATTAGTGCTTGCGTTGAGGCGAATGGTGATTTGACAGCTTCAAATGGTGTCGCTCCTTATTCTTGGCAAAGTCAAACAACGACCCAAGATTGTAGCACCTGTGTTATTGGTTGTACTTTTCCTCCGGGATGCGCTGTAAATGTTACTGCTTGGACTACGTTCGCAACGGGTACAACTATTCCAGCACCAACAACTTTTCCAATTCAAGTTGTTGATAATGCGGGGACTATTTTATCAATCACAAGTTTGGCTTCATTACCTGCTTGTTCTTCAAATCCTTGTCCAACTATCAATATTGCGATTTCATCTCAAACTGATGTTGGATGTGGTTCAACAAATAACGGTTCAGCAACTGTATTGGCTTCTGGAGGAACTAGTCCTTATCAATATTTATGGACTCCAGGGAATTTAACTGGTGCCTCGCAAAACAGCTTGTCAGCTGGATCTTACACGGTAACTGCATTAGATGCAGCAAACTGTACCGGAACTGTTACAGTAACAATTGGTCAAGCGACTACATTAAATTTAACTATGAGTGCCACACCGTCAACTTGCGGCTTGTCTAACGGAACTGCCTCGGTGGTGGTGACAGGAGGTTCAGGAACTTATAACTATGCTTGGTCTCCAGTTGGAGGGGCTTCGGCAACTACGTCACCTGTCGCAGGTGGTGTTACGTACACTGTAAATGTTACCAATGGAACATGCAGTGGAACAGGTTCGATTTTGGTTGGTGCTTCAACTGCCATCACAGCAACTGCAGCAACCGTTGGTGCCAATTGTGGCGCAACAAATGGAAGTGCAACTGTTACTCCTTCAGGAGGAACTTTACCATATTCTTATGTTTGGTCACCATCAGGAGGAAATGCTGCAATAGCTAATAATCTTGGTAGTGGGCCGTATTCTGTTGCTATTTCTGATGCTTCTGGTTGTACTTTCACATTGCCTGTGAATATTCCAGCAATTGGTGGTCCAACTGTTACAATTTCAAATATAGTTGGAGCAACTTGTGGACAAAATGATGGTACAGCTACAGCAAATGTTACTGGTGGAACGGCTCCATATTCTTATTCTTGGTCTCCGACTGGAGGAAGTTCAGCAACAGCTGCAGGATTAGCAGGTGGTAATTATACAGTTTCAGTAACAGATGCATCAGGTTGTCTTGTTTCAGAAACCGCAGTTGTTCCAGGTAGTCCTCAAATGGTTGTTTCAGGAATTGTTATTGATGAAAATTGTGGTCAAAATAATGGTCAAATTTCTCTAAATGTAGTAGGAGGTAATGGACCATTTAATTATAGTTGGACGCCAAGTAATACCAATTCTGCGGTTATATCTAATTTGCCTGGTGGACAGTATTCGGTGAATGTTACAGATGCAGGCGGATGTTCAGCCAATGCATCATTTACAGTTGATATTTTGGGTGCTTTGCCAGTTTCAGTTGACCCAAATTCAGTAACAATTAATGAAGGTGAAACCACAGTGTTGACTGCATCAGGTGGGATTTCTTATGTTTGGACACCATCAACTGGAATAAATTGTTTGAATGCTGCTTGTGATACAGTAGAAGCAAGTCCGATTGTAACAACTACCTATGAAGTTTTGGTAACAAGTGCAACTGGTTGTCAAGGTACAGAATATGTAACTGTTTATGTAAACCCAAATTGTAGCAAAGAAATATTTGTTCCTACAGTTTTTTCTCCAAACAGTGATGGTAAAAATGACCAACAATGTGTTTTAGGGAATTGTATTGCTTCAATGGAATTTTCAATCTATAACAGATGGGGAGAAAAAGTATTTACAACTACAGATCAGAATCAGTGTTGGGATGGAACATTCAAAGGTAAAAAGGTGAATACTGGGGTTTTTGTCTATAAACTGACTGCCAAATTAACCAATGGTGGGAATGTTAATCAGTCTGGTAATATTACTGTCACTCAATAAAATTAAAAGATGAAAAAAAGATTCATTAAGCTTTTTGTGATATCAGTTATAATATCAACAAATACAAGTTATTTCTTTGCTCAGGATGTCCATTTTTCGCAAACATCTAATTCCCCATTGACGCTTAATCCAGGGTTGACAGGTGCAAATAGTGTCACGCAGGCAATAGTAAATTATCGAACACAGTGGAAAAGTGTTGCAACGCCATATAGTACAATTGCCGCATCTTTTGAAATGCGCTTAAATGAAGATTCCCACCAAAAGAAAGGGATTTTTGCAGTCGGTCTCAATTTGTACAATGACCAAGCAGGAGATTTAAATTTAGCAACGACAAATGCAAATCTAAATTTGGCGTATCATTTAATATTAAATCGACAAAGTACGATTGGTGGTGGAATTTATGCAGGTTTTGGTCAAAGATCAATAACCACTTCTACTGGAAAATGGGCAAGTCAATACAACGGTGATTTTTATGACGCTAACCTACAAAGTGGCGAAGCAGTGTTTGCTGATAAAGTAAATTATTTTGATGTAGGTACAGGTTTTGTTTATACTTATAAAGGTTCAGAAAATTACATGACGAGCAATAATCAAAAGGATATAAATATCGGTTTAGCACTATATCATTTAAATAGACCTGATTATTCTTTTATGGCGGCAAATAATGAGCAACTATACATGAGGTTTACTGGATTTGCCAACGCGGTGATTGGAATTAGTAATAGCAGAAATTCCTTGATGCCAGCGATTTATTTTCAAAGACAAAAAACCGCTACTGAATTTTTGTTCGGAACCTATTGGAGATATCAAATTCAAGAAGCATCAAGAGTAACAGGATTTAATAAAGGTTCATTTTTAGCATTGGGGATTTTTTATAGAACAAGTGATGCTTTTGTAGCAAAAGCGATGTTTGAAATGTCTGATTATTCTGTTGGATTTGCTTATGATTTTAATGTTTCAAGTTTAACACCTGTTTCTAGAACTAGAGGAGGATTTGAATTATTTTTGAAATATAGTTTGGCCAAAAAATTTGGTGTTAATCGATCAAGAATTTAATTTCCATTAGATTATGAAAAATCACTTGTTTATTATTGCATTCATTTTTTCAACTTTTCTTTCTTTTGGGCAAAAAATTGTAAAAGATTTAGATACTGTAAGGGTGGAAATTGAGCCAATGGGTTCAAGTATAAATACGGAGTTTGATGAATATGCTCCTGTAATTTCTAGAGATGGACTCACTTTATACTTTACATCTAAAAAACCGCTTAATGAAAAGGATAAAAATTCATTTGAAAAGATTTACATTACCTATTTCGATGTAGAAACAAAATCTTGGTCTTTGCCAGTTATTTTGCCAGAAAATGTCAATGATCCAAATAAAAATAATTCAATGGTTTTCATGTTTGAAAACGAAAAGAAGTTTTGGATGTATCAAGATGATTCAAAGGGTAATGGGAATATTTTAGCACTTGAAAAAACTGGAAGTACTTGGACATCTCCAAAATCTATTTCTAGTGTAGTTAATACTGCAAGCCAAGAAACATCAGCAACACTAAGTGCAGATGGAAAAATTATGTATTTTGTGAGTGACAGAGAAGGAGGCAGCGGAAAAAAGGATATTTGGCAAAGTACTTTCCAAGCAAATGGAACATGGAGTAGTCCTAAAAATTTAGGCAATATTGTCAATTCAATGGAAGATGAAGAGTCAGTATTTATGCATTCTGATGGAAAAACTTTGTTCTTTAGTTCTAAAGGACACAATACATTAGGTGGTTATGATGTTTTTAAAACAGTTTATGAAAATGATGAATGGTCAAAACCTATCAATTTAGGCAGTCCTATTAATACTTCCGATGATGAATTGTTTTTTAACTTGAATCAAGAAGGAATTTATGGTGTATATTGTTCTAATAGAGGAGCTACAAGTAAAAATATCTTTACAATTAATTTGATTGCTAAAAATCAATTGAATGTAAAATCGACCAAGTTTAAATTGAAAGGAATAGTTGTTGATCCTTCAACAAAAGAGCCTGTTGAAGCTAAAATTATGGTTTTTGATGCATCAACGAATGAACTAATAGCAACTGTAAAGTCAGATATTGAAACTGGTAAATATTCGGTTGTACTTCCAACAGAAAAAAAGTACATTCTTTCAGTTTCCACTCCCAAGTATATGTTTAATTCCTCCTTATTGTCTGCAGAGGAAACTGACAATGTGATTGAAATCAAAAAAGATTTTGATTTGAATAAAATTATTAAAGGAGCAACAATCACCTCAAATTTTATCGATTTTGATGCTGAAGCAAATGTTTTGCCATCCTCAAAAACGGAATTGTTAAGAATCTTTCAATTGTTAGCTGAAAACCCCAAATTGACAATAGAAATAGTTTCTCATACTGATGTAGAGGGAGATTTTGGACAAAATCAAATAATTTCAAATAAAAGAGCAAAAGCTATTTTAGATTATTTAGTGTTAGAAGGAATTCCAAAAGATAGGATGAAAAGCAGTGGGCTAGGAGAGTCAAAACCAATTTATTCAGAAGCAGAAATTCTTAAACAACCAAAAGAAAAGCAAAAGGAACTTAGATTTTTAAATCAAAGGACTGATATAAATGTGCTGATTTATTAGTAAATGACAATATTAATGGCATAAAAAAAGGTTGAGAATAATTTTCTCAACCTTTTTAATTTTAGTGGATAATTACATTCCTCTTTTGAGCTGCATCAAAACTTTGAATGCTTTGTCAACATCATCTTGATTGAAAATTACAGTAAATTCATTTGCTGTGGAAACGATTTCAACAATGTTTAAACCTTCCCAAGCCAAATGCTTTAAGATGTAGTAATAAACACCATAAATTTCAGTATTTACACTAGGTAATTTAACGGTAATTGAAGCTAAATTAATTGTGTGTGACTTTAGTTTTTCAGTTTTCAATAAAGTCAATAATCTTTCAGTGTATATGGAGTTGGTAACGATTGAAGTTTCAGTAACTCCACGACTAATGGTATAAAAACTATCATTTTCTCCTTCTAAAAGTTGGATTAAATCAGTTTGTTTTCTTTTTAAAGATTCAGAGTTTTCAAAGGTGAAATCTTCGAGATTGCTTCTTACCAGAAAATCTCCTAAATCACCCATGATGTTTACGATTTTTAAATTCAATCGATGGTAAAGGCCTGGGGTCATTCTTTTTATGGCCATAACGATGGCGCCTTCTTTCACTTCCGAACCGTATTGTTCTTCAATTTCAGGTTTAATTTTGCGGGCAAGCGCAGAAATGTTAACAAGATTTTCAGTCATCGCTTCTCTTAAAAAAGGACTCCTATTAATAATGTCTTCAGTTATTTTTCCTATTGATAGCATGTAGTTTGAAATAAGGGGAAATTTATAATCTCTTGTATTTTAAATTATTGTATAAATTTAGTTATTTTTTTTAAAAAACATTATTTATTATTAAAAAAAATAATTGGTTGTTAAATAACTTGGAGAATTAATTTAACAAAAATGCGAATTTAAGAATTAATATTAATAAGTATTAATCTTAATATTTAAAAAATGTTATTTTTTTAAATTTTTATAAACGTATTTTAAAGCTAGTTCAAATTGTTCAGCAATAGACATTAAACTATTGTCAATCAAAATTGAATCTTCAGTTTTTACCAATGGACTTTCATCTCTTGTACTATCTAAATAATCTCGTTCAATCAAGTTTTTTTCTATTTCACTTAATGTGATACTGGGATTAGCAGCTACGAGCTCCTTATATCTTCTTTCTGCTCTGATTTTTGGATCAGCAGTAATGAAAAATTTCACTTCCGCTTCCGGGAAAACAACAGATGCAATATCTCTGCCATCCATAACGATTCCCCCTTTCATACCCATCTTCCTTTGCTCTGAAACTAATTTTGATCGTACTTCTTTGATAGACGCGATTTTACTGACAAAGTTGCTTATTTCAATGCTTCTAATTCGAGATTCAACATTTACGTTATTTAAAAATATTTCAGGTTTTCCATTTATTTTGTTCAACTCAAAATGTAATTGAATATCATCTAATTTAAAAATCAATGAATCAATATCAAATTTTTTTTCATTGATGATACCATTATCAAAAGCGAAGAGCGCAACAGCACGATACATAGCGCCAGTATCAATAAAAATATAGTTAAGTTCTTTAGCCAAAGTTTTAGCCAATGTACTTTTTCCACAGGATGAATATCCATCAATGGCAATTATTATCTTTTTTGATTCAAGCATGTTGTTCTAAAAAAAAATAGCATAAAAAAAGCCGTTCTAAAAGAACGACTTTTTTTTCAAAATAAAAATTTCGATTAAAATCTGAATCCTAAACGTACATTTGCGATCAAATCACTTGCAGTACCTCTTTTAACTTCATTTGATAATGTAGTTGTTGTAGTTGCACCCATAACTGTTGTAGTTTTACCTTCACCAATTGTGTAGTTTGAAATTTGAACTCCAATTTCACCTCCTAGGTAGAAAATGCTAGAGAAGTTGTAATCCATACCACCCATCAATGCAACACCTAATCTTGTAGCTGGAGTTTCAGAATCTCTTGTATAGTTTGCCATGTACCCAGCAGTTGTTGCATTTTTTGCATCAATGATAGTTTTTTGACTTCCGTATACGAAATCTACTGCAGCATATGGAGAAATTTTATCCGTTCCTTCAACATGATACTCAGCACCGATAGCTAAATTCCAGATAGATGATTTATCAATGTAAGAACCTTTATCTCCTGTATTATCAACCTCATTACTGAAGTAGTTAGTTGTAGTTGTATTATTCGCTAAAGCAAAAGTACCTCTAAGAGCTAATTTTTCAGTTGCAAAATAACGAACTCTAGCTCCTGGAGCAAATTTCTTTCCAATAACAGTTCCTGAAGTTGTTGTTTGTCCTTCAAAAGAAATTCTTCCTTTTTGCTCTCCTGTTTGAGCCATCATAAGACCACTAAAAAGTAATCCTCCTATAAGTAAACTTAATTTTTTCATATAAATATAAATTTGTTGGTTGTACAAATGTACTCATAATATCTAATTGACAAAGCATTTGCAAAGAAAATATTAAAAAAAAATTTTTTTTTCTTGATGATTTATAACTGTTTACGATTCAATTGCACAGTGTTTTTAATTGTTTTGATTGAATTTTAAGACTTTATTTCCTCCACTTATCTAAATTAGTAGTTAAAGAAATCATGTTGTTATATCCCGCACTTGAGTATATAACGAATCCGTAATCCAAACTGAATCTCTTGAAATATAATCCGATTCCTGCAGAAAAACCTGCTAAACCTTGTTTTGAAGCTACGCTCATTTCTTGTCTTCTATGATAATCAAAGGCGGTTCTAAAATGAATGTTTTTCGAAATTAGTATTTCTACTTGATAGGTAAAATGATTGGCTAGTTTTTTTCCAAATCCTGCAACTTTAACCGGGGTTGTATCACCTGTTAATGGATCAATTGTAGGTTTCAAAGTTGGATCATTGTACGTTAAATCCCATGTATTAAGGTGGTGTGCCAAAATTGAAAAGCGAAAAGGCGCATGTTTTAATTTATGCGAAATCCCTAATTGAAATTCTGTGGGAAGATTTGATCGGTTATTTTTTGTATAACTTTTAAATTGATAACCTACATTTTTTACTAATGCTGTCACTAATAAATTGGCTTTTTCTAATTCATAAGTTCCTGCCAAATCAATTGAAGAACCTAATGAATTATAACCAGCGAGCTGAGAATATATCAAATTTAAATTAGCGCCAACAGATATTTGAGGATTTAGCTGTTTGGCCATTCCTGCACCTAAAATAAATTCTCCAGGTGTAAATGTGCCCATAGATGTACCAGCTTCATTACGCATTTCTTGTTTTCCGTAATTCACATATCTCAATGATGCGCCACCTGTGATAGAATTTTTAAATGCTCGGGCATAATTAATCATTCCATAATTGATTCCTCCTGCCAATAACGCTTGATTAAATCCAACATGATTGTGCATTTTGGAATTGTATAAGGATGGATTCGCCACCGTTAAATTCAAATCTTCGTCTTTCGCAGTAATAAAGTCACCACCCAATCCAGCTGAGCGCGCGCTGTATGTTAAATCCAACAGCGCAAATGTGGTATTTCCGCCAATTTGAGAAAAGGACAAAAATGGAATTAACAAAGTTAATAAGAAACTGATTTTTTTCATGCTGTGATTCTTAACGCAAATTAAAGCATAATATTTCAGTAGATTTTTAATTTTCCTCATCGATTCAAACTCTTTTTCCCAATTCAATGGCCTCTAAATTTTGAATTTTATCTCCATCAATGGAAAATCTCAAAATTGTTTTGACTTGATGAAATCCTTTGTAGCCGCAAGCACCTGGGTTCATCCAAAGCATATTGAATTTTGGATCCATCTTTACCAATAATATATGTGAATGACCACAAACAAATAATTTTGGACTTTTTTCATTCAACGCTTCAAGTGCTGGTTTGGCATATTTTCCTGGTTTACCTGCGATGTGCGTGATCAAAACTTCTACACCTTCGCAAGTGAATCGATTGAATTCAGGTAATTCTTTCCGAATTTCATAATCGTCGATGTTTCCATAAACCCCTCTCAAAGGTTTGAAAGCACGCAATTTATCAATTACCTCCATCGACCCAACATCTCCAGCATGCCATATTTCGTCTACATATTTAAAGTATTCGAAAATTTTGGGGTCAAGATAACTATGCGTATCTGAAAGCAATCCGATTTTTGTCATTATGAATTTAACTGTTTATATTACAAAGTAACTTCAAATTACTTTTGTTTACTA
>JBFYPS010000057.1:0-4662 GCA_041303135.1 Crocinitomicaceae bacterium
ATTGTCTTAAATTCAGTTTGGTACTAGCAAAACACTTGATTTTTATCGTTTTTTGTTGGTTTAACTGACTTGAATCTTCATCGAAAAACAAATAATAATCATAAGACCCTGAAATTCCATCTCGATTTACTGGTTTCAACCAAGACAAAGATTTGGTTTCTCGATAATAATTAACAGAAGGTTCTAGAGTCCAGGAAATTCCTAGGGTTTTAGGACCTTTTTTAATGTTCAATTTTCCTATTATTTGCAGTGCATTTTTCACATCGGCGTCGGATTTCCAAATGATACTGTGGTTCATATTGAAATGACTTATAAAAACAATTGTATTTATTATGATTAAAATTGAGGTAGTGAAAATTAAAATCGTTCTAATTATTTGATTTTCTTTTGATAGAATTATTTTATTGAATGTAAAAACAGTTAGAAAGGCACCAACTAAAATCCAATATTGCGCAGCGCGATCTTTGGCAAATCCCATTTGAATGGTATGATGTAGCACGGTAGGAATCAAAATTAAAACCAATACCCAAACAATTATCAATTTGACGTATAGTGATTTCATTTTGAAAAAGCTTACGATTAAAATCGCTGTAAAAATCCAGATTCCCCAAAATGTAAAATCAAACCAAGCTGTTTCATAGCTGAAATGAAAAATGGATTTGAGTGTATCTTGAAAAACATTGTTTTCGCCACCAGCATACAATTCGTTCATTTTACTTAAATATTGAATGTTGAGTACCGCAGGAATTAAGAGGCAAATTTCGATGAAATAGGCGATAAATAATTTCTTCCAACTTGCTGTGTGTAATTTCAAAAAAAGCACAAAAAAACTAATTTTCAAGGCCAAAATCGGAGTAAAAAATGCATAATTAGCATAAATACAAGCGATTGAACTTGCAAGAAATAAAATCAAATTGCTTGATTTTTGATTCAAGAAGAAAAAACGAAAACCTTGTTAAAAATCAAATGTCAAAAATCCCATTCCCAAGCCATAACCGCGCGCCATAGCGAAAAAATCCAACAAGAACGGATTGAGAAAAAAGACAAAAAACGCCACCCAAATGGTCAAGAAATGCAATTTCGAAAGTTGAAGTATTTTGATGATAGAATAAGCGTAAAGTCCGAATGCAAGCACATTTGGAAGTCTCAATGACCATTCTGAATAGCCCAAAATGAGCGAAAAGCATTTCATTAAAATGGTATTGAACCAATGATTATTAGCAGTAAAAAGTTGAGATTCATTTCCTGTTAGAATGGTGTAAGAAAGACTTTCGTCGTGTGTAAAACCGACTAAGATGCTCCTGAAAAAAACATAAATAAACACCAACAAAATGCTGATTTTTAAACCAGTATTTGCCCATTTTACTTTTGAATTATTACTTTCCAACATCTATCTGAAATATTTTTTGAGTTTTAAAATTGGACTTTCAAAATAGCGAAAACTGATCCAACTTGAAATGTAAGTAATTGAAAAACAAAGAATCAAATATAAACTAAAATTGACGATACTTTCAGTCCATTGATTTCCTTCAAAAATGGCTTGGACATAATAAATCACGATGCAATGAAAAAGATAAAATCCGTAAGTCAATTCGCCTGATTTTTTCAGACCCTGGATTTGATCTAGTTTGAAGAGCGATTTTTTTGCATAAACTTGTTCAGCAATCACAAAAGCAAAGAAACTTGCAATAACAATTCGCTGAAAGACAAATAAATAATTGATAAATATTTTAGATTCAAAGAAAAGAACAAGAATTCCGATGCAATAAATAAGCAAGATTTGAAATTTCGAAATTCTTTCAAAAAATACTTGAATTTTATTGTCAAAAGCCAATAGTGCTAAAATTCCACCGATGGCAAAATCTGAGATTACTGAAAGGGTGTGATAGTATAATACTCTTTCATTTTGAATAAAAATCATCCTAAAAACAATAGAAATCAACAAAATAGCTACAAAGAAAATCCAAAATTGTTGCTTTTTTGAAAATCTGAATATCCCGATAAGCAATGCCCAACTGAAGTAAAATTGCTCCTCGATGCTCACCGACCAAGTGGCAGTCAAGAAATTCAATGAATCACGCATTCCAAACCAAATTTCATCCAAATTGGATAAGAAAAATGTAAAGTTAACTAGTTCATGCTCAGTTAATTTTCCAAAAGGTAGTATGGGAAAGACAAAAAATCCAAATATTACAACGACAAAGTATAAAGGCCAAACACGTAAAATTCTTCGTGCAAGGAAATTCGACAATTTGATTTTTCCTGTTTTTTGCAATTCATTCAGCATTAAATAGGTGATTAAAAATCCACTCAAAACAAAAAAAAGTGAAACGCCTAAATGTCCTTTGCTGGTAATTTTTGATAAAATGGAAAATATTGTTGAATCTTTAAAATTTCCCCAATGTTCTCTACCCAAAGAAAAAACATGAAAAACGAAAACCATGAATGCGCCAACAAACCTCAAACCGTTTAGATTTGGGAAAATTGGATTGCTTTGATTTTTTAAAATATTCACGTTTTCCAAAAGATGAATGATTACTTTTGTACAAGTTTACAGAAAATTAGAAAAAGAATGACTTACGACGTAGCAATCATTGGTGGAGGAATCGTTGGCGCAGCGACACTATACAAGCTTCAAGCAAAAAATCCGGAGTTAAAAATTGTTTTGATCGAGAAAGAAGCATTGCTTGCAGATCATCAAACCGGACATAATTCTGGCGTGATTCACTCAGGTTTGTATTACACTCCTGGTTCTTTGAAAGCAAAAAATTGCGTTTCTGGAAGACATGAATTGGTTGCTTTTGCCAAAGAACACAACATAGCACATGATGTATGCGGAAAAGTGGTTGTTGCTACTAAAGAAAGCGAATTGCCATTTATGGAGAAAATCTATAACAATGGAATTGCAAACAATACTGAAGGCTTAGAAAAAATTACAGCAGAACAAATAAAAGACCACGAACCGCACGTGAAAGGAATTGCAGGATTGTGGGTTCCTTGTACTGGAATTATTGATTTCCGAGGTGCAACAGCTAAGATGGTTGAAATTGCTTTGAGCATGCAACCAGAAAGTAAATTGTTGCTTGAGCATGAAGTAATCAATGTTGAAAAAGGAGAATCAACTTCAAAAGTAATAACGAATAAAGGAACAGTTGAAGCCAAATATTTGGTTTTTTGCGCTGGTTTGCAGGCGGATAGATTGGCTAGGAAAGACGGAGTCAATTTGAAAGAACAAGTGGTTGGTTTTCGTGGTGATTACTATGAATTGACAGACGAAGCAAAACACAAAGTTCGAAATTTGATTTATCCTGTTCCAAATCCAGAGTTTCCATTCCTTGGTGTTCACTTTACAAGAATGACAAACGGCGATGTTGAATGCGGACCAAATGCGGTATTCACTTTCAAACGTGAAGGTTACGGAAAGACAGATTTCTCTTGGAGAGATACTTATGATGCTTTGACTTATAAAGGAACTTGGAAATTATTCTTTGGAAATATGAAATTTGGTATCGATGAATACCGTCGTGCTTTCTCTAAAAAGTTATTTTTGAAAACATTGCAAGTTTTGATTCCAAGTTTGACCATGGAAGATATTAAACCAGGTAGAGCAGGAGTAAGAGCACTTTTGTTGGGCGAAGATGGTGATACAAGAGATGATTTCAGAATTGAATATCATGGACGTTCAATTCACGTTTTAAACGCACCATCTCCGGCTGCAACGGCATCCTTAGCGATTGGTGGCTATATCGCTGAAGAAGCTGAAAAACATTTCGGTTTGAAATAGATTATTTCACTTAAAAAACTCAGTTAAAATTCTTAGAAAACTTTCGTGATCATCAATTTGTGGCGCATGTCCACATTTTGGAATGGAAACAAATTTAGCATTGATTGCATTCGCGAATGTTTGTCCTGATTTTAGAGAGAAAATTTCATCTGATTCACCCCAAAGTACTAAGGTCTCAATTTTTTGTAAACTGCTGATATCCTTCATTCTTTCTTGTTCAGCAGGAAGAGATTTTAACATATTTATTTTCTCTTTTTGATTGCCAGCAAAATATATGTCATACGATTGTTTCATGGCAAATTTCGGTAAATGTGGTTTTTTATAAGAGGATAAATTTACCAATTTTTGAATCTTTTCAGGTTCAGAAAACACAAACATTTCGTCGATGCTTTTCACTTTATAATTGGTGCAAATCACATCTAATTCTTTGATATCAAATGTTGTACCTGGACTATTTGCAATGATCATTCGTTCAACCATTTCTGGGTGTTTCAATGCAAAATCGACTAAAATAAATCCGCCGTAACTTTGACCTATGAAACTGGCTTTAGTGACATTCAGGTTTTTCAATAACTTTTCAACTGCCTCTGTTTGGGTCGCTAAAATAGCTGGTTTATTCGTTTTACTTTCGCCAAACCACAAGATATCCATGGAAATTACGGTGTGATTTTTAGCCAAAGTTTCCATTTCTTTTTCCCAAGTCATCAAAGCATCTCCACCAAATCCATGAATGAAAACAATTGTCGGTCCTGATCCACCTTTCCAATATTTTACATGCAAGGAATCTTCGTCAAAATATTGTGGAACAATTTCTTTTCTAGCTAGTTTTTTAGTAGAATGTTTGTCTTTGAATTTGACAACATTACAAGATATTAAAA
>JBFYPS010000058.1:0-2919 GCA_041303135.1 Crocinitomicaceae bacterium
TTTTGATTAAATGAGATTTTCGCCTTGTTCTTTTTTTGTCTTGAAACAAATAAAGAACCAAAAAAAATTCAAGGCTACGCAATCAAAGCTAAAAAATTCCAATTTATGACTAAACAAAAGTAAACTCGCAACAAAGTCTGATTTAGTTGCGAAGTTAGTCTATGCTCAAACAGTACTTTTGTTTGGTCGTCAGAAATTCCAATTTTTCTTAACGCTTTTATTGCTGAGGCCGGAAAATGTCGTGAAACTTGGGATTTTCTTGATGTTTATAGAAAACGTTTTATTAACGTTTAGCATAAGATACCAGATTCTTAGACAATTAGAAAAATTCAGTCTAATGTCTTCGGTCTAATGTATTTTGTCTCAAACAGTACTTTTGTTTGGTCGTAAAGCATTTGGAATTTTACTTAACGCTTTTATTGCTAAGGCCGGAAATGGTCGTAAACTTTGGGGTTTTCTTTAGGTTTGTAGAAAACAATTATTTGAGGTTTAGTTTAAGTTAATAGATTATTGGACAATTTTTTGAGGTAATTCGTTTTCCCTCTTTGGAGGGGGACCAAGGGGGAGGACCATTTCCTAAAAACTTAAAACAAAACTTAAAACAAAACTTCAGACATAAGACTATCAGAAAGTCTTCAGTCTAACGTCTATCGTCTTTTGTCTCAGGTCTAAAGTCTATCGTCTTTGGTCTAATATCTAATGTCTCCAGTCTTCTCTATCAACGTCCTGCGTTCTGCCAAAAGACTAGCAAGATTCTCTGATTTTCTCAACTTTGACATGGCAATCAAATCTTGCACGGTTTGAAACCAACGGTAGGCAATCACACCGAAAATCGGGATGATGAAATAGTAAATCCACGGAATGAATAAATTGATTGTTTTTAAGTCATAAAACAAGGGAATGAACACAAAATGATTCAACAAAAGCACCAAGGGAATATTGAAAAGTCCGATGGCAACGACGCCTAACATCATTTTTACCGAACTCCAAAACACACTTCGTCTAAACGATTTTTCTGTGAAATTTTTGATCAATTTGTAAGGCAAATAGCAATGAATCGTTCCCAATAACATTAGTGGGAAAAGCAAAATAAGCGAAATCAACGGCAATAAATTGGATTCTTTTTCTTCGATTTTTCTCAAGTAAGAATCTTTGATTTTCTGCTTTTTGGTCTTTTTGAAAAAAGTGTCAAGTTCACTTTTCAAAGCCACCAATTCTTCGTTTTCGTTCAAGTTTTGGGCATTCATCCAAGCGGCAAGTGCTTTTGAATTTTTCCATTTTTGCAACAAAGAAATATTTCGAATGGGATCTTCAGGATGCATGCCATTTCGCTGCAATCTGCTCACATGTTCGTGAAAAAACACCCAATCTGCATCTTCCACATGCGTGATTTGATTTTGTAAATCTAATTCTATCCTTTTGGTCACATCATTGACTGCCTTTGAAGGATTTTCCAAATATTCTGCTTTGTAGTCATTCAAACAAATTGGATCACCGTTGGAAACCAACACGCTTCCGCCCAAATAATTCGGATCGCTGTAATTGACGCCAACTGCTGCAACAAAAACTTCCTTTTCCCAATTCATCGCCTCCAAACTACCAAATCCAATTCTTGCTGCGCCTTTTTTGACCGGTTTCAATCTTCTGATGAAAATATCGTCCGTAAAACCTTCTCCAAAAATCAGCAAATTGCGTTTTCCTTTCAAGATTTGCGTGCATTTTTTGAATGTTTCGTTGTTTTTGGCTTTGGTATCTTCTCCGTCGTGTTGTCTGTAAATCGGCAACATGTGCGCCATCCACAAAATCGGTTTCATCGCTTTGGTAAAAACATCTGAACGCGTCATAAAAAACACGATTGGTCGTTGCAAAGACCCAACAACCAATGGGTCCATAAAAGAAGCTGCATGATTGCTTACATAAATCGTTCTCCCAAAATATTTGCGCGGTTTGTTGACCAAACGTTGTTTTGGATAATAAATTCGCAACGAATAAGGCAATATTAAATACAAAATAATATAAAGAAATCGCATTTTATACGTGTTTTTAAAAAGCGTTCAAAGGTAATAGATTTATGGTAGATTCGGAAAATTATCGTTTTTCCTACCCCTTAGTCCCCGTTGACTTCGTCGGATGTTTCACAACTGCAAAGGGGGAAACAAAAATTCAATTTATTGCAAAGACCCAGAGGGTCGCCATATGCCAAGGATGGGCATCGCCCATCCGACATCTCGAACAAATGCGTCCAAGCCCTGAAGGGGCGCAATCCTGTAAAATCTATTCCTTCGGCGGAAATCCTGTTTTCTGCGTGAAAAACGACTCTTGATCCAACTTCACCAAATGAATTCCTGGAAAATAATATACCGCGATTTGGATGTAATTATAGCCATATTTCGCCATCCGCATCGCGCCTTCTTGACACAATCCGACGCCGTGACCAAAACCGCGACCGCGAATCACGACTTCCATTCCTTCTGGATAAGTGCTGAAAAATGTCGATTTTAAGTTGAATTCTGTGCGCAAATCTCTCAATGGAATTCCCAAAGCTGGCGATTGGTAAAATGCCAAACGCTCATTTTGATTGAATGAAAAAATCAATGGCCCGTAAATGGAATCATTCAAGGGATAATTGTAGCGAGTCACCAAAAAATCAGCCCATTGCTGTTGCGGAATTCGTTTTTCCCATGTCGCTTGTTTGGTGTAAATGCAAAAAGTGTCTTTGAAAGAATTCAAATAAGGAATATTGACATTCCAAACAAATTCCGCTTCACTCGTTTGACCTCCGCAATTGGCGTGAAAATAAGCGTCGACCAATTCGTTGTTTTCATCTTCCATCACAATGCCATCGGTATTTACGACAGCTTCTTCAATAGTTGGTGAAAATCGCAGCATGGAATGATACGCCTGACAATGCACTCGGTC
>JBFYPS010000059.1:0-11177 GCA_041303135.1 Crocinitomicaceae bacterium
AAAATTGCCGAAAATTCTGGAATAATTACTTGGAATTTCATATTGGACCCTTCACAAAGTAAAATCCTCAATTTTGATTACTCAGTTGATTATCAAAAAGGATATGTGCTTTACATCGAATAATAAAAATTAGAAAAAATGAGATTAATATTATTTTTTGTTTGCATTTCCTTCTTCACTTTTGGTCAAAAAGAAATCAAATTGTCGTCGTCGATTGACAAAGTGACCATCTTTTTCCAAGGTGCGCAAGTGCAACATCAGAAGAAAACAGAATTAAACCCTGGAAGACAAATCTTGGTATTTGAAAAATTGACTGATTACATGGATCCCAATTCCGTGCAGTTGAAAGCAACTGGAGATTTGACAATTTTATCTGTTTCAACGCGCAAAAATTACGAAGATTTGAAAATGAGTATCTCAGAAATCGAAGAGTTGAACAAGCGTAAAAACATGCTTTACGACAAAGATCAGTTGTTGCGTGATGAATATTTGATTTTGCAAAATGACAAAAATTTATTGCAAATAAACAGCGATTTGAAAGGCTCTGAAGTCGGAATGAAAGTTTCTGAATTAAAAGAAGCTTATGCATTCATTCATTTGAAAATGTTGGAGATTGTTGGCCGTCAAACGGTTTTAATCAAAGAATTAGAAACGCTTCAGAAGGAAATCAATAAGGTTGAACAAGAAATTCAAACGCGTCAGAGTAAACCTGTAGTCAATTTTACAGAAATTTTGGTCGAAGTAGATGTTGCGAATACAACCAATTCAACTTTTGATTTCAACTACATTTCTCCACGTGCATCTTGGACACCTTATTACGATTTACGAAGTGACGGAATTGGAAAACCAGTTCGATTGGAAGCAAAAGCACTTGTAAATCAAAGTACCGGAGTTGAATGGAAAGATGTGGATTTGGTTTTGTCTACCAATGATCCTTATGAAAATTCGAAAGAGCCAATTTTGCAAGAATGGTATTTGAATTACAACAACTATCCGCAGGCCAAAAATGTAACCGGAAGAAATATTCCAACATTTGATTATTCAGGACAAAAATTACGCGGTGAAGTGATTGATGCTTCAACAGGTGAAGCACTCGCATTTGCCAAAGTCACATTTTCAAACAATCCACAAGTAGGTGCAGTGACAGATTTTGATGGAAAATTTGAAGTGATCGTTCCGAAAGGAGAAAATTATTTGACAGCATCTTATATTGGTTATAATTCCATGCAATTACAAATCAATGCGCCATATTTGAAATTCTTTGTTCAGCCTCAAGATGTGAGTTTGGAAGAAGTTGTTGTAATTTCAAGCAAGCAATCGAGTGTTATGAGTCAAGACATGAAGAGCCTAGAACAAATGGAAGGGGTGAAAATATCAAAGCGTAAAAAGTTAAACTTGTCCCTAAGGAAAGAAAGATCTGCAAGTGCTGTTTGGGACTATGACGGAGATATGGCTGGTGAGGCTGACAAATTGGAAGAGGCAAGAAATATACAAACAGTTGTCTCTCAAAAAGAATTGCGTGTTGAATATGCGATTCAAACCAAATTGACAATTCCTTCTGATGGACAAGATCAAAGAGTTCAAATTTCGACGTATGAATTGCCTGCCAATTATGAATATCATGCTGCACCAAAATTAGATCCGTCGGTGTATTTGGTTGCACAAGTTTCAGGTTGGGAGAAATTGAACTTATTGAATGGTGAATCGAATTTATATTTTGATGGAACTTACATTGGTAAAACGTATATCGATGTCAATTCAACGAAAGATACGCTTTCATTCTCATTGGGTAAAGACAATAAAATCCAAATGGAGCGCACCAAAGTGAAAGAAAATAGCAAAACTAAAACGATAGGTTCTCGTCAAAAAGTAGATGTTGCTTGGGAAATCAAATTGAAAAACAATGGTGGCGCAAATATTCCAATTTTCATCAAAGATCAATTCCCAATTTCAGTTGTGGAAGATATCAAAGTGAAAAGAGGAGAATTTTCTGAAGGTAAAATTGCTGAAAAATCAGGAATTATCACTTGGAATTTTATGCTTGATGCATCTCAAAACAAAGTCTTGAAATTTGATTACTCAGTGGATTATCAAAAAGGATATGTTTTGTATCTCGAGTAAAAATTGAAATCTTAATATTCTAGCGGTTGTTTGTTCATTTGAATAGGCAACCGCTTTTTTGTTCCTTAAATAGTCCTTACTTTTGTTTCATGACGCGTTACAAGTTTGAACTTTCGTATAATGGAAAGCCCTATTTTGGTTGGCAGCGACAGCCTAATCAAATTTCTGTTCAGGAAGAAATCGAAACAGCGTTATTTAAATTAAATCACAATCAGGCAATTGCTGTCGTTGGTTGCGGACGAACAGATACAGGCGTTCACGCGAAACATTATGTTCTGCATGTGGATTTTGAAGATGGATTTTACAATGTCGATTTACAATTCAAGCTAAATCGCATGTTGCCCGATAGTATTTCCATACAAAAGATTGAAGCTGTTTCACCTGATTTTCATGCACGTTTTGATGCAAAATCTCGCACATATCGTTATTTCCTTCACCAAGTAAAAGATCCATTTAATGTTGATTTTAGCTTGTTTCATCCAGCTCAATTAGATTTTGAAGCGATGAATGATGCCGCTCAATTTTTGATTGGAAAACAAGATTTTACTTCACTTTCGAAATTACATACAGATGTGAAAACCAATATTTGTGCTGTTTCTGCTGCAAAATGGGTGAAAACAAGTGAAAATGAAGCGTACTTTGAAATTACTGCAGATCGCTTTTTGCGAAACATGGTGAGAGCAACTGTTGGAACATTGTTGGAAGTAGGAACTGGAAAAATCCAACCTTCTGAAGTTGAAAAAATTCTTTTGAAAAAGGATAGACAAGCCGCAAAAATGTCTGTTCCAGGTCATGCACTTTTTTTGTGGGAGATTCTTTATTGATTTCATATTTTTATGTATCTTTAGTTGTATATCTTTTTCAAACTAAAACAACAATAACGTCGTGAAAGCAAAAATTGACACATATTTAAGAGAAAATTGCAACAAGGAAGTGCTTAAACGCGGGCAAGTTTTATTCAAAAATGCTGCGGTAAGTGAACTAGATTACGATCCAGAATTAGACGAAGGAAAAGCAACTGTTTTTGGTTCCAAAATATATAATGTTTCCGTTCATTTTTTATTGGATCCAAGCAGTGAAATTGAAAGTTATTGCTCGTGTCCTTATGATTGGGATAGCATTTGCAAACATCAAGTGGCCGCATTGTATGCATTTGATGAAAATTTTGACAATCAACGTACGATTGAGAAACCGAATAAAACGAAAAAAGGAAATCTAATTCTTACCGAAAATTTTTTCAAAGACTTTCATAAATCTGCACAAAGCAATGGGATGATTAGCAATTTAAGTGCAGTGAATGAAGTCAAAGTTGATGTTTTAGTCGAACCTTCAGATTTTTTTTGGAATGAAAAGAAAACTGTTGTTTCTTTCGTGAAGAATCAAGAAAATTGGTTGTTGGAAAATTGCTGTAACAATAGTTTATTGTCGGTTTGTAAACACCAACAAGCCGCGATTCATCTGATAAAAAAATACTACAAAGGATTTGAATTTTTTCAAAAATTGAATGATTTAAGCCGTTTGAAAGAAGAGGCAAGAATTGAATATCATGTCGGTGAAGACGTTTCTTTTGATTCCTTTTTTCAATTAACGATGAATGAGCAATCCGATTTCGCTTTTGTGCCGAAAAATGGGTCTTATTTTAGCAAGAAAGATGCTCAGCATTTGATTCAAAGTTTTCAAGAAATCAATAAAATTCACACCAAAATCACGATTCCCTTTTCACACAATCAAGAGAACGGTTTTGGATATGGAATCGCTTTTAATTTTGAAAAAAATTCCCGAAAATTATTTGAATTTAAAATCAACCTGATTGAAGGAAAGTTAAGCAAAGACAATTCTAAATTAATTAATTCAATTGATTATTATAGAGGTACAACCTTTGTTCCAGATGATTTACGACTTTTCATCAATGATTTTGATTATTTGAAAGGAATGTTTGGTTATACTGACCATCCTGAATCAAAATACAATCAAATTAGCGGTTTCTTGGCCAAAAACACGAAGTTATTTGCATCGCACCTTTGCTATGAAAATGATTCTTCATATTCTGTTTCTAGATCAACTTTAAAACCGATTAAAATCAATCATTTTCCGCTTGAAATTCGTTTTCAAGTTCAAAAGAAAAAAGATAATTTTCACTTAGTTTCATATTTTAAATTGGAAGAAAATTGGATTCCATTTTCTAAAAAAAACACCATTCTAAGTGGACACTTTTTTGTTCACGATGACATACTTTTTGTTATTCCTAATTATATTTCTTTCAGTGCAGTCTCTATGTTGGTTGAAACTGAAAAGTTGATTTTGCATCAAAGTGAGAAACATGAATTGGTCGAAATTATTCAAGAATTTTCCAAGTTTCATGAAGTTGATTTGAATAAATGCTTCAAAATTTCTGAAGTTTTTCTCTCAAAACCTGCCTTTGAAATTTATTTATACGAGCAAGATGGTTTCTTAATTTTGAAACCTGAAGTCAAGTATGAAACGGGTGAACGATTTACGTTGTTGACTACAGACAATGGTTTTCATTTTGACGAAGATGAAAATGTTGCCCAATCATTTGTGAGAAATACAGCCGCTGAGAATGATTTTAAAAATGCGCTTCAAGATTTTGATTACACATTTAATTTGGACACCAATTTTACCTACTTTTTCAAGTCTTTTGATGAGGTTCAAGCCCAAAATTGGTTGATGCACTTTTTTGCTTTTTGTCGTGACAATCAAATAGAAGTTTTTGGATTGAAGAATTTGAAAAGTTTAAAATTCAGTCCATTTCCTGCAAACATTAGCATTGGAATCTCGTCAAACATTGATTGGTTTGAACCGCACGTTGATATTCGTTTTGGAGATGAATTGATTCCCATGAAAAAATGGATGGATGCGCTTGAACGCAAAGAAAATTTTATCAATTTAGGTGATGGCACCAAAGGCATTTTGCCAGATAAATGGATCAAAAAATTGGAATCGATTTTAAGAGTGGGTTATGTCGATGACCATAAGCTGAAAATTCAAAAGTTGAAGTTCAATTTAATCGATGAACTTTTTGATGAAATTGATGATTTTCTGTTGATCAATGAATTGGCAGAAAAGAAAAACTTGCTAAAGAATTTCAATAAGGTTGAAAAAATAGCGATTCCAAAAAGTGTCAAAGCAACTTTAAGAGATTATCAAAAAGACGGATTCTATTGGCTGAATTTTTTAGATACTTTTGGTTTTGGCGGTTGTTTGGCTGATGATATGGGACTTGGTAAAACGATTCAACTAATTGCTTTTTTAGCTCGACAAAAAGAATTAAAAAATGGAACTTCTTTGGTTGTTGTACCAAAATCTTTGTTGTATAATTGGAGTGCGGAGTTGGATAAATTTTGTCCAAGTTTGAAGTATTTGCACTATCATGGAAGCGATAGAAGATTAAACAAGCAAGATTTTGAAAATGTTGATTTGGTAATCACAACCTATAATACCGTTGCTTTAGATTTGGTTGCTTTGAAAGCGTTTAATTTCAATTACATTGTGTTGGATGAGTCTCAAGCCATCAAAAATCCGACTTCTAAGCGCTACAAAAGTGTTTGCATGTTGAAGGCAAAAAATAGAATTGTCGCTACTGGAACACCAATCGAAAACAATACTTTTGATTTATACGCGCAATTCAATTTTTTAAATCCTGGATTTTTCGGATCTCAGAAAGATTTCAAAGACAAATATGCCAATGAAATTGATGGTAAAAATGACATCGCTAGGGCGGAAGAATTGAAAAAAATGATTCATCCTTTTTTATTGAGAAGGACAAAGAAACAGGTGGCAAATGATTTACCTGAAAAAACCGAACAGATTTTGACTGTTGAAATGGATACAGAACAAAGAAAAGTTTACAATCATTATTTAAAGGAAATCAGAAGTCAAATTTTAGGTGTGATCGCAAAAGATGGATTGGAAAATTCCAAAATGTATATTTTGCAGGGCATGATGAAATTGCGTCAGATTTGTAACAGTCCGATGTTGATTAAAGACAGTGATTTTGATTGTAAAGAATCTGCTAAAATTGATTTATTGATGGAAAAATTGATTCCTTTGGTAAAGACCAATAAAGTACTTGTATTTTCTCAGTTTACTTCTATGTTGGCCTTGATTCAAGATAGGTTAGAGGCGGAACAAATTCAGTTTAGCTACTTGGATGGAAAGACCAATAAGCGATTGGAATTAGTGAATGAGTTCAATGAAAGTGAATCAAATCGGGTGTTTTTAATCAGCTTAAAAGCCGGTGGTACGGGTTTGAATCTAACTTCTGCGGATTACGTTTTCTTGGTTGATCCTTGGTGGAATCCAGCGGCAGAAGCACAAGCCATTGATAGAACGCATAGAATTGGTCAAAAGAATCATGTTTTTGCCTATAAATTGATTTGTGAGAATTCAATCGAAGAGAAAATTATCAAACTGCAGGAAAAGAAAAAGATGCTTTCTGATGATTTGATTCAAGCGCAAGAAAATTTTGTCAAAAAGTTGAATCAATCCGATGTTGAAATTTTGTTTAGTTAAGATTTAGCTTAGTTACTTTAATAACTAAGCTAAACTGTTTTCTAATTTGAATTTACCTAATTCAGTAATTTCATATTGTTGAAACTGACTTTTCGGTTTGTCTTTGATTGTATATTCAATCAATCCTGATTTAATAAGTGGCTCTAAATGAGACCTGAAATTCTTGGTTTGATTAGATATTTTTAAACTTATTTCAAATATGTCTTTTCTGCTTTTTGGTTTATTTTCAATAAATTGAAGAATTTTGATTTGCTCTAATGTTAGTTTTGTTCTATTGCTACTATTGGCATATTCTAGAAAGATTTCTGATTCATTTGCAGTTTTAATGTCACTTTCAATCTTAGTTACTTTTTGTTCTTCTTGGTTACTTCTGTTTTCAACAACTTGGTTACTTTCGGTAATTTCAATCAGATTTGTTGCGTACAAAGGAATGTTTTTCAACCAATTGTCATCTCTGTATGCACTCATAGATGTTCTGATTGAGGTTGTTGGCTTGAATTTTTCAACGAACACTTTGAGACTTTTGGCTTGTAAATTTTCTTCTGCTTTGACTTCTATTGGTACAATTTGATCTTCAAGCTGAATGACAAAATCGATTTCAGATGTTCCATTTTCTGCCGACCAATAGTAGGTTTTATTTTTGATATTTACATTAAGTTCTTGTTTTACAAATTGTTCTGTTAATGCTCCTTTAAATTCTGTTAGTATTTTGTTTTTGTCTAAAAGTGTTTTGGGTGAAAGATCTCCCATTGCTCCAAGTAGTCCTACGTCAAGGATGAATAATTTAAAAATATCAAAATCTGCGTATGCTGTAAGCGGATATTTGGGTGTTGTTACTTTTTGGACTTTATAGACTAATCCTGCGTCCACCAGCCAATTGATTGCCAATTCAAAGTCTTTGGCTCTCGAACCTTGTCTAAGGAAACTGTAGATAAATTTTTTGTTTTCTTTTGAAAGTTGATTCAAAATGGAATTCCAGACTAATCGGATTCTAGGCACTATTTCATTGGGTGCATGTTTTGAAAAATCTTGCTCATAGCCTGCTAATATTCTGTTCTGTATTTCTCTGACTGTATCCAAATTCCCATTTTCCAGATAGTTTGATATTACCTCTGGCATTCCTCCTAAATAGTAGTATAACCTCAATTGTGACACAAGTTTATTGTGAAATGTATTGATTAAAACGGTATCTTTTTGTATCAAAATTTGTGCGAGCGATGACTGATTTGAATTTTCTAAATATTCTAAAAAACTCAATGGATATAAATCTAAAAAGTCAACTTTTCCCACAGGGAATGATGTGTTTGGGTGCAATGTTACTCCCAAAAGCGATCCCGCGGTAACTATGTGGTATTGCGGTGCGTTTTCGTAAAAGTATTTAAGTGCTGTAATTCCTCTTGGTACTTCCTGGATTTCGTCTAAAATAATAAGCGTGTTTTCTGCTTCGATTTGAACGCCTGTCTCAATTTGTAATACGGAGATTATACGTTGTATGTCAAAGTCGGTAACGAAGGTGTTTTTGAGAACTTCTGATTGCTCAAAGTTGATATAAGCGACCTTTTGGTAATTTAATTTACCAAATTCTTTCATGATCCATGTTTTACCAACCTGTCTTGCTCCTCTGATTATTAGTGGTTTTCGATAGCTTGAGTTTTTCCACTTCTCTAATTCTATGATTGCTTTTCTTTTCAAACTGAAGTCCTTCTATTTTCCACAAATGTAATCATTTTTTTCTGATTTTCATTTTAATGAAGGACTTTTTGTTGTTTTTTACATTTTATCAAAGGACTTTTTGTTGGTTAAACACTTTTTTATGAAGGACTTTTTTCATTTTATCAAAAATAAATGCGATTCTCTATTGAAAATCGCATTATCTATTTTTTGTAAAATCTATTCTATAACTAAAATATAATTGTTTTTCTTCCCTTTTCCAATCAATACAAATTTTCCATTGATTAAATCTTCTTGGGTAATTTTAAAGTCTTCGCTTACTTTTTCTTTATTTACACTTACAGCGTTTGCTTTCAATTCTCTTTTGGCTTCTCCATTTGAAGCTAAGAAGTTTGTTTTTCCAGCCAATGCATCTACGATTGATAATCCATTGTCAATGTCTTGTTGAGACACTGTTGCTTGTGGCACTCCATCAAAAATTTCCAAAAATTGCTCATTTGATAATTTTTTCAAATCATCTGAGGTTGATTTACCAAACAAGATATTAGATGCTTGAATTGCTTTTTCTAATTCTTCTTTTGAATGCACAAAAATCGTAATTTCTTCTGCAAGTCTTTTTTGAAGTAGACGCAAATGCGGTGCTTCTTCATGTTCTGAAATCAGTTGATTAACTGTTTCTTGATTTAAAAAAGTAAATATTTTAATGTACTTGATTGCATCAGCATCAGCAGTGTTCAACCAAAACTGGTAGAATTTGTAAACAGAAGTTTTATCTGAAGTCAACCAAATATTTCCTCCTTCAGATTTACCGAATTTTGAACCATCTGCTTTGGTTATTAACGGGCAAGTCATGGCAAATGCTTTGGCGCCATCTCCGTTCATTCTGCGAATCAATTCTGTCCCCGTAGTGATATTTCCCCATTGGTCAGATCCACCCATTTGCAATTTGCAATTGTGCGTGTTGTATAAATGTACGAAATCGTAGCCTTGAATTAATTGGTAAGTAAATTCAGTAAACGACATTCCTTCACCATCTCCAGATAAACGTTTTTTGACTGAATCTTTCGCCATCATGTAATTGACAGTGATGCGTTTTCCTACTTCACGTGCAAAATCGATGAATGAAAAATCTTTCATCCAATCGTAATTATTGACCAAAATTGGTGCGTTAACTGACGTTGAATTAAAATCAAGAAAGCGAGAAAGTACTGCTTTGATTCCTGCAACATTTTTAGCCAAGGTTTCTTCGTCTAAAAGATTGCGTTCATCTGATTTCCCTGAAGGATCGCCAATCATTCCTGTGGCTCCGCCAACAAGTGCAACTGGCTTGTGTCCAAATTTTTCTAAATGAACCAATAAGATAATTGGAACCAAACTTCCGATGTGTAAAGAATCTGCAGTTGGATCAAAACCAATGTAAGTTGAAGTCATTTCTTTCAATAACTGTTCCTCTGTTCCTGGCATGATGTCTTGCACCAGTCCTCTCCATTGTAATTCTGTAATGATATTTTGTGACATTTTGTGTTGTCGAAACTATTTTAAGTTTCTTATTTCTATTTCGTTAAAGATTTGAAAACTTCTTCTAAAGTTCTTTCTTCTTTGCGAAGTGTTAATACTACTACATTGTTTTGCTGCGCGAATTGTGCGATTATCTTACGTAAATCAAGATTGCCTTTTGATTCAACCAACCAACCGTTTTCTCCCACTTTTTCAGCTTTGTTTATGCCGTTGATTTTTAGCAACTGATTTTTACTCACATTTCCTTCAAATTCAACAAAAACGACTTGATGATCTTCTTCATATTGCAATTCAGAAGCTGTATTGTCAGCTACAATTTTACCTGTTTTGATGATAATCACACGGTCGCAAATTGCTTCTACTTCTTGCATGATATGCGTTGAAAGCATGACGGTTTTTGATTTTCCAATTTGACGAATCAATTCACGAATTTCAACCAATTGATTTGGATCTAATCCAGATGTTGGCTCGTCTAAAATCAAAACTTCAGGGTCGTGAATAATCGCTTGCGCCAATCCCACACGTTGACGATAACCTTTTGAAAGCATCCCGATTTTTTTGTTTTGTTCAACTTCCAAACCAACTTGTTTAATCATTTCATCAACGCGCTTTTTAAGATTTGGAACGTGGTAAATTTTACCCACAAATTCCAAATATTCACGCACATACATGTCCAAATAAAGCGGATTGTTTTCTGGAAGATAACCGATTTTTTTTCGGGTTTCTAAAGAATCAATATCAACAGGAATTCCGCAAACTTTTACTTCTCCTGAAGTGCTGGGAATAAAGCCAGTAATGATTTTCATAGTCGTTGATTTTCCTGCCCCGTTTGGACCTAAAAAACCAACGATTTCTCCTTTTTTAACTGAAAAAGAAATATCGTTAACTGCTGCTTGTTCTCCGTAAAATTTAGTCAAATGACTTACTTCAATAGACATGTCTTTCGTTTTATTGTTGCGAAGATACGGATTAATTCAAAATTGGGAATTGAGGTTTTTAATTTTGTTAAATCGTTTATTTATCTGTTGATTCTATGGAATAAAATTGGCATTCAACTTTACTTCGCGCTAATTTCTTAAATTTGTGGCAATGACTTCGAAAGGAAAAGTTTTAAAATCCACTGGAAAATGGTACATCGTCGAACTTGAAGATGGACAGATAATCAATTGTCGCATTCGAGGGAAAATAAGATTGGACGGATTGAAAACGACCAACCCGATTTCTGTGGGAGATATTGTGATCGTGGATCCAAAAATTGATGAAGAAGGAAACCGCGTGATTTTAGATTTTGAAGAAAGAAGAAATTACATTGTCCGTAAATCAACCAATTTGAG
>JBFYPS010000060.1:0-6089 GCA_041303135.1 Crocinitomicaceae bacterium
ACCTGTATAAATCTGTTGAAACGATCAATTCAAATATGAACCTTCGCAATTAAAAATTTAAAGTTATTGATCAATATATAAAATAAAATCAATACTTTTATTGAAAATCATTGCAGATAAAAAAACTTTCATTAAATTTGCACTCCGAATTTCGAGAATAAATAGATTTAATATATACAAAAATGAGAAAAGACATACATCCAGAAGATTACAGATTAGTAGTTTTTAAAGACATGACAAACGATTATGCATTTCTTTGTCGTTCTTCTGCTGCATCAACTGATACTGTAGCTTGGGAAGATGGAAATGAGTATCCTTTAGTAAAATTGGATATTTCTCACAAATCTCACCCTTTCTTTACTGGGATTGTTAAGTTTGTGGATACTGCAGGTAGAATTGATAAATTCAACTCTCGTTACGGTCGTCACAAGAAATAGTCAATCGTTCAAAATTTTTAAAAGCTCTCTTTTTGAGGGCTTTTTTTATGTTTCGTTGATTATTAAATCTTAATATTGTTGCAATCTATTTGATTTTGCACGTTTATTGAAGTAGAAAAATACAATGATGGTCAAAAATTCATTTTACATTTTTATTATTTTTTTCTTTTCGATTTTTTCAGTTTCTGCTGGTAAAATAGAAAAGGGTTTTGCCTGTTTGAAAATTTACAATTATTTCGAAGCCAAACAATTATTTGAAAAATCCCTCAAGAAACAACCAGCTCCAGCTCAATATGGTTTGGCAATTATTTATGCGAGCAATGACAATCCTTTTTACAATTTAGATTCAGCTTTTAATTTAATTCAAAGGGCTGAAAAATTGTTTCCGTTATTAGCGGAAAAGGAAAAGGAAAAATTGAAATTGATAGAAGTAGATTATGATCACATTTTGGCACTTCGTCAAAATATTTCTTCTCAATATTTTAAAATCGTCAATCTCAAACCTTCAGAAATCGCTTTTCAAACATTTTTAAATCAACATCCTTGGGCGAATGAAAATACAATAGCCATTCATCGGAGAGATTCATTGGCTTATTTATATGCTGTACAAAAAAATTCGAGTTCAGATTTTCAATTTTTCATTGACAAATATTCACAATCGGAATATTTGAATGATGCGAAAAATGCTTTTGATTTAAGGTTATATCAAGAAAAAACAGTCAATGGAACCTTGGGTGAACTGGAACTTTTTTTAATTAATTTTCCAAATAATCCATACAAAGGCGATGCAGAAGATCGTATTTATACTTTGTCGATTGAAAAACTAACTATTGACAATTATGAAGCATTTATCCGCAGATTTCCATCAAATAGAAATGTAGAAGACGCTTGGAGAAAATTGTATCAATTGTACATGTATGATTATTCTGAAAAGAGAATAGTTCAATTTTTACAAGAATATCCAGATTATCCTTTTAAATCAGAAGTTGAAATGGATAGAGCACTTTCATTGCAACAATTGTTTCCATACAAAACAGGAACGCTTTTCGGTTGGATGAACGAACAAGGAGATATTGTTTTTTCTGCTGAATATGAATCACTTGCAATGTTCAGTGAAGGGCTGGCATTGGCAGCTAAAGAAGGGAAATATGGCTATGTTGATAAATCAAATCAAATCGTAATTCCTTTTAAATTTGATGCAGGATCGGATTTTGAATCTGGCAGGGCGATTGTGGAATTAAATGGTAAATTGGGAATTATTGATAGAACAGGAAAATTTCTGTTTGACGTTGTTTTTAATGATTTAGGTCAATTTTCTGAAGGTTTGATTTACGGTTCAAAGGATTCATTGTATGCATATTACGATAAATATGGTTTGAAACGTTTAGACCAAGATTTTGAAGAAGCTTTTTCTTTTGCAAATGGAATGGCAAAAGTCAAAATCAAGGGAAAAGAAGCTTTTGTGAATCCTTATGGTGCATATATTGTGCAACCAATTTATGAAGAAATCAATTTTTTCACGGATTCATTGCTGGTTTTTCAGGAAAATGATAAATATGGAATTGTAAATCTAAATAACCAAATTATTCTTCCTGGAATCTATGAACAAATTGGCAATTTAGTTCACGGAAAAGCAATCATCGTGAAAAACAATAAAATTGGCTACATAAACCAAGATGGAATGTTAGTCATACTTCCAACCTTTGAAGTTTTTCCGAATTACATGGAAAACGCGCAATTTTCCGGAAACTATGCCAAAGCCAAATTGAAAGATAAATTTGGAATCATTGATGGCTCTGGAAAATGGATTATTCCCGCATCTTATAGTAATTTAGGAAATATATCCAGTTTGATTTCATTTGAAAAAGGAAAAAAGTGGGGTTTCATCGATTTGACAAATAAAATAATATTGAAACCAACTTTTGATGAGGCAACTTCTATTTTGGATGGAACTTCCTTTGTTTTGGTGAATGGAAAGCAAGGGGTAATCAACGCCAAAGGTGAATTCATTATTCCAGCTGAATTTGATGAAATAAAGCGTTTTGAACAACAATACTTTTTGGTGTCAAAAAATGAATTGTGGGGCTTGTTTTCTTCCAATGGAAATGTAATTGTCACTCCTAATTATGATTATATCAAATTGATTGACAAAGATTTGATGGTGATGTCAAACCTTAGTGAAGTACATTATTACTTTACTAAATCTCAACAAATAGTTGTGCCACAAGTAAAAAGACCTTAGAAATGAAAATACGTGATATAATCAGATCTTTGGCACCTACTTTTTTACTAAAGGCATACAGAGAAAAGCAGAAAGAAAAACAGCGTCAATTACTTCAAAATCAAAAGGCGAAGGGTGAAATCTGGACAAAAAATGATTTAGTTGATCAATTTCAGACAATTGGTATTGAAAAAGGGGATGTTTTGTTAGTTCATTCAAGTTTGTCAAAAATTGGATTTATCGAAAATGGACCCAAGGATTTTGTGGATGCTTTGTTGGAAGTTGTTGGATCAGAAGGACATATTTTAATGCCAAATTCGCCAAATGCATCTTTTCAACTAGATTATATAGAAAAGCTATCTGTGTTTGATGTGCAAAATGATGCTTCCAAATTGGGTGCAATCACTGAATATTTTAGAAAATTACCAAACGCTATTCGTAGTGAACATCCTACTGAACCCGTTTCTTGTATTGGTCCTGATGCCGCTTTTTTTGTAGGGAGTCATTCCGGAAACATTACACCATACAATGAAAACAGTCCGTTTTACAAGGTTTGTCAGCGAAAAGGAAAAATCTTGTACGTTGGCGTTACATTAGATAATGCGGGAACCAATTTGCATACTTTAGAAGATGCGATAGAGAATTTTAAATTTCCAATCTATCACGATCAAATTTTTGATGTCAAAGTGAAAAGTGTCGATGGCACAATCAAAATGATGAAAACAAAAGTTCATAATCCCATTTGGTCTAAAAAAAGACAATGTGACGGACTTTTGCCGCTTTTTGTAGAGAAAGAGGTTGCTCAAAAAGTCAAAATAGGTCAAGCTGATACTTGGTTATTTGATGCTGAAAAAATGTTGAATGTGATGATCGAATCATATCAATCGGAAGGTGTAACCATGTATACGCCAAAAGGAAGCTAAAAAAGCTGTGTTTTTTATAACATTTTGTATATTTGTTAAAAAACTACAAAATGAAAATCTTTTCAATTCTATTTTTTGCATTTATTTCTGTTAGCATAAATGCGCAGAGTTTTACAACTGTTGACGAACTTTTTCAATTGTCAGAACTTGATCCATTGGCATTTGAAAAATCTTTAACTTCCAAAGGATTTTCATTTTACGAAACAGACGGAATAAAAACCAAATACAGTAATTTAACGGAAACTGTTTCCTTGACTATTTCTCCCAGAATGGTTTCTTATGTAACCTATTCCAGAATATTTTTCTTGGAAGCGAATTCCAGAATATTAAAAAGTGGTTATCGCTTGGTAAACACTGAAGCTGTTTTGATTAGCGATGGAACAAAAGTAAAAGCACAACAATTTGAAAAAGATAAACTTACAGTTTGGTTGGGCGTTGACAAAATTGATGGAGAAACAATTTATTACATACAAGTAGACAATAGCAGTCCTTCCTCTTTAAAAAATGCAGGCGGAACAGAAACATTGAAAAGCAAAGAAAATTACAAGTACAAAGGGGATAAAACAGATATTAGTTTTGGTTTCTTTTCTGTTGGTTTGATGATTTCTAGAGGAATTACTGCTGAAAAACCGAGTCCAACAACTACAATCCAACAAGATTTTAATGGTGAATCTGGAATCGGCACTGACAAAGGATTTGAATTTGATTTAGGCGGAATTGTTGGCTTGTATGGTTTAAATAAAAAATTGCCACATGCATTGGATTTTGGAATTTTGATAGCTGGAGGATTTAATATTCTTCCATATTCGTATAAATCTCTTGGAGTTCCTTATTCAGATTATACCTATAATGGATTTATAACTGGACGTTTTGGTGTTGGACCAACATTGACAATTACTCCTTTTAGGAATGCAGATTTTCATCTTTCAGGATTTTATAAATTTTCCGCAGGAGGAAATTTTGCTGGTGGTTATAAATATAGTGGTACTGATTATAATGAAGTTACGATGACAAGAGATGATGATGTTAGTTTCACGCTAATAAAATCATACGGTGCAATGATTCACGGTGGTTCTGTATTTGCAGGTATTGAGTTTAGTAAATACATCGATAAAGGAAAATTTACAATTACAGAATCTGTTTACAATTCGGCTGCTGGAGAATATGTTGACATGAATACACCAATTGAAGCAAAATTACCTTTTGATATTATGTCGATTAAAATTGGTTTACTTTTCTAATATTAATTGAAATTCAATTTCCTATTTATTTTTATCTGAAATTACGGCTTTGCTTTGTATTTTTGAGCAAAATTTTCAATCATGAGTAAATTCAATTGGACAACAATTAAAAATTATACCGATATCAAATTTGATTTCTACGAAGGAATAGCAAAAATAACTATTAATCGACCAAAAGTTTACAACGCTTTTAGACCAGAAACCAATATGGAAATGTTGGATGCGATGAACATTTGTCGCGAGCGAAATGACGTTGGCGTAATTGTTTTAACTGGTGAAGGAGACAAAGCGTTTTGTTCAGGTGGTGACCAAAATGTGAAAGGAGTAGGAGGCTACATTTCTGAAAATGGAGTACCAAGATTGAATGTATTGGATTTACATAAGGCCATTCGTTCAATGCCAAAACCTGTTATCGCGATGGTAAACGGTTATGCGATCGGTGGTGGACATGTTTTGCATGTCGTTTGTGATTTATCGATAGCTTCAGAAAATGCTCGTTTTGGACAAACAGGTCCTAAAGTAGGAAGTTTTGATGGTGGTTTTGGTTCATCTTATTTGGCTCGTTGTGTTGGTCAGAAAAAAGCACGTGAAATTTGGTTCTTGTGCGAACAATATACAGCCAAAGAAGCTGAAGATATGGGAATGGTGAATAAAGTTGTTCCTTTCGACCAATTAGAAGAAACGACTGTTCAATGGTGTAGAACAATTATGAAACGCAGTCCGTTGGCAATCAGAATGATTAAAAGAGGTTTGAACGCTGAATTAGACGGTCAACATGGATTGATGGAATTGGCTGGTGATGCAACTTTGATGTATTATTTGACCGAGGAAGCGCAAGAAGGGAAACATGCATTTTTAGAAAAAAGAGATCCGAATTTTCAAAAGTTCCCAAAATTCCCTTGATTTTTTGAGCAAAATTAATTTACATTTTTATCGATAATTCATGGCTTTGTCTGATACAATTATTAAGAATACTCCAATTTCAAGTATAGAGAAAATCTTCAATTACAAACCTGCTGAAATCAATCAGTTGTTGATTAAATGGGGTACTAATTTGTTGATTACTGTCATCATTTTTGTTGTTGGTTTTTGGTTGGCAAAAATGGCTGCAAGAACAGTCCGTAAAGTGCTTCAAAAAAGCAATACTGACGAAGGTTTAGTGACTTTTTTGACTAGTCTAACTTCTATGGTTTTGAAGGTTTTGGTTGTTGTCACTGGAATTAATCAGCTTGGAATTGAGATGACTTCCTTTGTCGCCATTTTAGGT
>JBFYPS010000061.1:0-9512 GCA_041303135.1 Crocinitomicaceae bacterium
CAAGATCTTAACCAACGCTGTTGCCCAGCTTCCGCCACCAATTACTGCTATTTTTCTTGAATTACCCATCTGCTAGTTCGTGTACAAATGTAATAAAATTGATGTATAAATTGTATCCCACGGAAAGTGCGAATCAAAAAAGTAAACTAAATCCAAAAGTCAATAAATCAATCTAGCAAAAATCGCTATTTGCCAAAATCACTACATTTGCATCAAAATCAAAGTATGTCTAAGATTCTGATCAAAAATATCAAGGGACTGGTGCAAGCTGGCGAAAATTTTGCTCACACAATAAAGGGGACAGCCATGGCTGAACTTCCAGTGATTGAAAATGCTTATTTGGCGATTGAAAACAATGTCATTGTTGATTACGGAACCATGGAAGAATGGGGCGGAATTGCCGATTGGAGAGATTTAGAAATCATTGACGCGGACGGAAAATATGTTTTGCCTGCATTCTGCGATTCCCACACACATTTGGTTTTTGCAAAAAGCCGCGAGGAAGAATTTGTGGATCGAATCAAAGGACTTACTTACGAAGAAATCGCGTTGAAAGGCGGTGGAATTCTCAATTCAGCGCGAAGATTGGGCGAAAAAACTGAAGATGAATTGTACCAAGATGCGATGAATCGGGTTGAATTGCTCAAATCTTATGGTACAGGCGCCATTGAAATCAAATCGGGTTACGGCTTATCGGTTGAAGCTGAAATCAAAATATTGCGTGTCATTCAGCGATTGAAACAAACGGCAGGAATTCCAATCAAAGCGACATTTTTGGGTGCGCATGCATTTCCTAAAGAATACAAAGAAAATCATCGTGGCTACATTGATTTGATTATCAACGAAATGTTGCCAATAATCGGAGAAGAAAAATTGGCAGATTACATCGATGTTTTTTGCGAAAGAAATTATTTTTCTGTCGAAGAAATGGAAGAAATTTTATTAGCAGGAAAAAAATACGGTTTGGTTCCCAAAGTACATGTGAACCAGTTTTCTGTGATGGGCGGAATCCAAAAAGCAATTGAATTGGGCGCTTTGTCGGTCGATCATTTGGAAGAAATCGATGAAAATGATATTGTTGCATTGCAAAATTCGAATTGCATGCCCACACTTTTGCCGAGTTGTTCGCATTTTATTTCCATTCCGTTCGGCGATGCACGCAGGTTGATCGAAGCCAATTTGCCTGTAGCACTCGCGAGCGATTTCAACCCAGGAACAACGCCAACAGGAAATTTGGGCGTGGTGATGAGTTTGGCTTGCATCAAAATGAAATTGACGCCGGAAGAAGCAATCAATGCACTGACGATCAACGCGGCATATGCCATGGGATTATCAGAAACGCACGGAACTATCAGTTTAGGAAAAAGTGGAAATGTGATTTTAACGAAACAAATTCCGTCGTTGGCATATATGGCTTATGCGTTTGGAGATAATCATATTGAGCGAATTATAGGATTATAAAAACAGTAAAAATGAAAGCACTATTCACCATTTGTATTTTATTCACTCTACTTTGTTCTTGCGAAGATGAGTTAATAAAAACACCTATTGAAGGAGGAAGATTTCAAACGAAAGAAAAATTAAACGATTCAATAGTTTTAGTGAAATTATATGACTCAAATCAAGTATTAGAGTTAAAAGATTATGAAAATATTAGGACTAAAATTCACAAAGCTTATCACTATAATGAACAAGGTAAACTAACAGAAACATTAATTGGATATCGCAATAAAGAAAATACTAATTTCAGTTTTTCAGATTGTAGATATTTTAATTCAGCAGGTAAACTTTTATATAGAATGATTGTGAACGTCGATGATCAAATAATTGCTCATTATTATTACGATTCAACGCTCAATTTAAAACGTCAAGTGTTCTACAATGAAAATTATAATTCTATTCGTTCTGAAATATCTTTTAACAAAAATGGATCTGTTAATCAGGAGCACAGTAAGTATTTGACAATTAAAAAGAAACATGATAAGTTAGTTTTACATCCAAGTTGGTTTAGTGGAATTCATAAAATCGCCACCATTTCAATTTATTCATTAAAGGGTACTGAGCAAATTTTTGAAAAAGAAATTAACTTTAAAAATACAAGAGAACTAGTTGTTGGTTTGCAGGAATTAGACACTTCAAAAATATATGCAATTATTGCTACCGCTCAAAGGGGGTATGTAGATGGACTCTGTCTTATGGAAAATACTGGTATTTTAATTGATGATTTTAATGATATTCCTGAAAATAATCTACATCCGGTAATTTTAAAAAATGGACAAGTTCATTCTGGAAAATATTTGTTACAAGCAAAATGAAACGCAAATGTCAACTTTTGTAACTAGGCTTATTCAGAACCATAATTTTTGTGAAGAACTAAATCAAAACCATAAAATTCACTACATTCGTAGTAATTGACGCTTAATTTGCTGTTTTTCCTCTCAATTGAATCAGTTCAATGGTAAAATCAATCTTCCATATTCAAAATTTGCTTTCCGCGGTTTTCGTTGGACTGTTTTGCGTATGTGGAATTTCACAGCAATATGACCCTGACAATCAGTTGCTATGGCAAATTTCTGGGAAAGGACTCAAAAAACCTAGTTACCTTTTTGGCAGTTATCATTCCAACGATACGAGATTGTTTGAATTTTCAGACAGTACATTTTCTGCCATTCTGAATGCAGAAGCGATTGTTTTAGAAGCAGATATCTACAGTTTATTTACCTTGTATGATTCCCGCGACGCGAAAATTAAATTGGAAATCGACGCAAACGGAAAACCTTATACGTCCAACAAAAAAGCTTCGTCAACCAAATACGGAAATGAAAATGGTCGTCCGCAGTTTTTAGACGCTTATTTTCAACAAATTGCCTACAACAGCGGAAAGAAATTTTTTCCTTTGGAAAGTGTGCAATCACAAATGGATGCGTATGAAAACATTACCTATCACAACTTTAAAGAATTCAGCATCAGCACACTTTCGTTGAGTGAAGAAAATATTTTGCAAACTTATTTGAGTGGCGACATTGAAACAATGCGTCAATCTTTGAAAGCCCAATTGGCGGTTTCAGCGAATGCGTACAATTTGTTGATCACCAATAGAAATATTTTGATGGCAAAAGGAATCGATTCACTTTGCAGAAAGCAAAGCTTGTTTGTGGCAGTTGGCGCAGCACATTTAGCTGGAAAAGAAGGAATTATTCAGCTTTTGAAAAACAAAGGTTACACCGTGCGACAAGTGGGCGCGACTTTTTCCGACAAGCCAACGACTGCAGAAATTGCCTTGCGAAAATTCAACTCCTACCTATATTCAGATACATTGCATCATTTCACCGCTGTATTTGGAGGAATGCCGAAAGCAGATACAACTGCCAAAAATTTTAAAATTGTGTACCAAGAAATGGGACAAGGAAATACGTACATCATCGAAGTATTGCCAATTGATAATTCCATCGTTTTAAGCGACAAAGTCGATGATTTATTTTACACTTCGCAAGCGTCAAACATTCAAGAAATAATTATTTCCAACGACATTCAAGCATTCGAAGGAATCGCCAACATTTACGGATTGGGCGATTGTTGGCGCCGGGTTTTTATCTACAAAGATCAATTGTTTAAATTGACCTGTTACGGCGGAAATAAGTTCATGAATTCAGACAGATACAAGAAATTCTTTGACCGAGTAGTGACATTTTAACTGTCAACCAAAACTAAACTTATCAACAATTTCCGCAAAAATCAATCAAAAAACGAGGTAAAACTGCGAAATTCTGTATTTTTGGATTTAATTATTTAGCAAGAATTGAAAGGCTTAAACTCAAAGATATCTGATGCCGTTAGGTATCAAATATTGGTAGCGCTGGACATGGTCCAGCGTGTAATAGGAGAAAGAAATTTGTTTTTGGCGTGTGTTTTTGATTCAAAACCATGACAAAAACCGCTTGAAAGAATTGAAAATAATTATTAGTTCGATAGAAAATCAAAATTGATATACGTTCCCTATTAATATTGTAATTTTTTCAAAAAATGATGGAAAGACAACTGCAAGAAAAGGTAAAACAACACATTGAAAACAACAAAATATTATTGCTTCTTGGACCTAAAAGTGTCGGCAAAACGCAATTGATTGAAAATATGATTTCAAATCCTGACGAAATTTTGCATTTGGATGCCAATCAGAAAAAAATAAAAAAATCGCTTGAAAATCCAACGGAGGCTAGTTTGAAATCTATCTTTGAAAACTACAAATACATCGTCATTCAAGACGCGCAATATTTGATTCATTTACAAACGATCATTGAAGAAGTTTTATTCAAAGATTATCCCATCAATTTGGTATTGAATTGTTCTTTCGAACCGATTTTAGATGAAGTTTTGCGCGAAGTTTTGCAAATGCAAGGTTTAGAATTGCGACTGTATCCGCTGCTTTTTCAAGAATTGGCGAATCAGCAAGGCATTGTTGAGTTTGACAAAAACATCGCGCAACGATTGATTTATGGAAATTATCCCCAGGTGGTGGAAAATCCTGCTGAAGCTGAAAGTTTTCTTCTCAATTTATTGGAAGATGCGATTTTTACCAATTTGAGTCCAAACGAAAGAATCAACAAAGCCGAAAAATTGCTCAAAATGTTGCAAGCATTGGCGTTTCAAATTGGCGAACCGATTTCCTACAATGAAATTGGCTTCAAAGCGGGATTAGACAATGAAACAGTTGAGCGTTACATCGATTTGCTTGAAAAAGCGTTTATCTTGATTAAGATTCCATCGTTTTACAATGGACATAAATACGAATTGAAAAAAACGCATTGTGTATATTTCGTTGACAATGGAATCCGCAATGCGATTATCAAAAATTTCAATGAAATTGATTTAAGAAACGATGTCGATATGCTTTGGAAAAATTGGCTTATTTCGGAACGAATCAAATGGAACCAGCAGCAAGAAAATCCATGTCAATATTCATTTTGGCGCACGCACACCAAGCAACAAATGGATTTTATAGAAGTGAAAGATCAAAAGATTTCAGCTTATAAATCAATTTGGGACAAACGCAAAAAGCCGAAATTCCCTGCGAGTTTCAAAAATTTCTATCCTGAGGCTTCGATTCACGCACTGAACCGCTCAACATATTGGGGATTTTTATCCAAAAAGTAAAATTTAGAATCTTGCGACTTAAATCGCCATTCCTTCGCCTGAAATTTTTACTTCAAATAATTTACTCCAATATTTTCCTGTCAAATAGATTTTTTTGGTCGCTGGATTAAAAGCAATTCCATTTAAAACATCGCCAGCACCTTTTCCTTCAGCGCTAACGCTTGCTGCATCAATTTCAGCAATTACTTTTCCTGAATTTGGGTCGATGACCAAGATTAAATCCAACATCCAAACATTGGCGTAAATTTTCCCATCAATGTATTCCAATTCATTCAGTTTAGCTCTTGGACCAACCTGATCATAAACTTCGATGGTTCTTTCGATTTGAAAAGTCTCAGGATTTCTGAAAGTGATTCTTTCTGTTCCGTCAGACATGATGATGCTTTTTCCGTCATTGCAAAGTCCCCAACCCTCTCCAGTGTAAGTGAAATCTTTCAACTTCAATTGCAAAGATTTGCTGTCATACACAAAACACTTTTGTTCTCTCCAAGTAATTTGGTAAACTTTGTTGTTCAAAATGGTGATTCCTTCCCCAAAATAATTGGCATCTAATCCGTTTTTCTCAATGGTTGCGCCTGTTTTCAAATTCACTTTAGAAACGATTGTCGAACCATCATGATTAGGATCTCCCGTACTTTCAAATAATTCACCATTGCTGAATTCCAAACCTTGCGTAAAACTCAATGGATTATGAGGATAAGATTGTACAATTGAAGCTGTCCATTGCTGTGGAGCGACATCCGACAAAACGCGTAAAAGTCTTTGGTCAGAATATGTTTCACCGGATTTCAATGTTGATTTTAAAGTCAATAATTTCGCGCCCAAACCATAGAAACTCGCGTCCAAATCAAACGACAATTTTCCTGAAGGATTCGCCCAAGTTTTAAAAATACTGTCATTGAAAATCAACTCAATTTTGGAAACATTTTTTTCATTTACATTAAATCCGACAGGAACAACTTGATCATAAACCACTGCAATATTATCGGCAAAAGTAAATTCTGCTGGTATTTTTTCATTTTCTACAACAGGTTCGTTGCAAGATTGAAAAACAAAAACACCTGAAATTAAGATAAGTGGAATTATAAATTTTCTCATGACAAAATATTATAAAGATTGTTGAATTTTTTGCGCATCAATGTGGTGGTGAGAGGCATCATAAACAACTTCACCATTTCTCCAAACAACCACCTGCGGTGATTGATGCATAACATGTGATTCATCAGAAATCGCATTTGACACATCTCTGTGTGCAATTAAATCGACAAAAAACAATTCAAATTCTTCGTTTGAAACGCTCCATTCTCTTTCAAAACCTTTCAAAGCCATGGAAGAAATACTGCAACGCGTGCTGTGTTTGAAAAATAATTTTGCCTTGTCTGATGGCGCATTCAGAATTTCGTTGAATTGCTCCACAGAAGTAATTTCTTTCCAAGGAAACGAAGAAACTGGCGAAGATGATTTTGAAAAAAGTCCCATGTTGGATAAATCTTATAATACGGATGTAAATTGTTTCAAGAAGCGAATATCGTTTTCAGAGTACAAACGCAAATCATTGACTTTATATTTTAATTGAGTGATTCTTTCGATTCCCATTCCAAAGGCAAAACCACTGTAAACTTTTGAATCGATGCCAGCAGCTTCCAAAACATTAGGGTCTACCATTCCGCATCCTAAAATTTCAAGCCAGCCAGTATATTTGCAAACATTGCATCCTTTAGAATTACAGATTGAGCAAGAAACATCTACCTCAGCACTTGGCTCTGTGAATGGAAAATAAGATGGTCGCAAGCGAATTTGCGCTTTTTCGCCAAACATTTCTTGAGCAAAATGCAACAAAGTCTGTTTCAAATCAGCGAAAGAAACATTTTTGTCGATGTATAAACCTTCCACTTGATGAAAAAAGCAATGCGCACGTGCAGAAATTGCCTCATTTCGATAAACTCTTCCTGGGGAAATTGTTCTAATTGGCGGCTGTTGATTTTCCATCACACGCACTTGCACTGAAGAAGTATGCGTTCTCAAAGCCATTTCATTCTCCCCTTTTTCGATGAAAAAAGTATCTTGCATGTCACGCGCAGGGTGCTCAGGTGGAAAATTTAAGGCTGAGAAATTGTGCCAATCATCTTCGATTTCTGGTCCTTCAGAAACCGTGTATCCAATGCGATTGAAAATAGCAATAATCTCAGATCGAACGAGTGAAATTGGGTGATGAGAACCAACTGAGAAATCTTCTCCAGGTCTAGAAAAATCGATTGATTCAGCTTGATTACTAGCTTCTTCGAGATTGGATTTAAATTGATTGAATTTGTCTTCAGCCAACATTCTTAAGCCATTCATCAACTGACCAATTTCTTTTTTTTCCTCGTTGGGAACAGATTTCAAGTCATTAAATAGCTCTTTAATAGAACCTTTGGTCCCGATAAATTTGATTCTGAAATTTTCCAATTCTTGCGGATTTGAAATCGCAAAATTTTCAATTTCAGCAGATAATATTTTTATTTTTTCTTTCATATTTTGACAAAAATCAACCAACTTTTACCACAAAGATAACGTCTTCATGAGAGGTTTGTAAAAATTAAATTGCAAGATTCAAACCTTTTTTATTTATTTGTAGTCTTTTAGCGTTATTTTTACTTTCCGCTTGCGAATTTAGTAAATAACCAAGATTATGGAAAATAAGTTAAATAAATAGATTAACTTTGAACTTAAAGAAATTAAATTGATGAAAAAGACCTTTAAATTTACTGCACTTCTTTTTATGTTTGCGATGGTTACAGTTACCTTGCAATCTTGTAAAAGAGACCCATCTATCATGAAGATTTTTGTTAGATCAAATGCGAATCAATTGGAGAACAATGCAAAAGTTGTGATTATTGGAGATATAAATTCAACACCAGCAACAAAAGCTTATGTTGACACACTTTTCACTAACTCAACTGGTTTTGCCACTTTTGATATGACTGATTATTTCGGTGAAAAACCACCAAAAGGCGAGGTTGGATATTTCGACATCATTGTTAAAAAAGACAATAAGATTGGTTACGGAAGAATTCGTTGTAGAGCAAACATCACGAATGTAGAAACAATAATTATGGAACCTTAAAAAGGGTTTTTACGTTCACACTTAAATAAATCAAAAAATTATGAAATTCATATTCTCAAAAGCATTTTTATTTTTAAGCTTAATCACTGTTTCATCGATTTTTGTTGCTACAAGTTGTCGCAAGAAAAAAGATACCATTGCAAATATTTATGTAAAAGATGCTACCAATCAACCAGTAGAAGGTTGTAAAGTGGTTTTGAAAGGTGTATCTACTACAAACAATGCAGCAAATGTTGTATTATTTGACACAGCTTATTCTGATGCCGATGGAATTGCAAGTTTCAATTTCAACGACGAATACAAATTAGGGCAAGCAGGTGTTGCAGTATTAAATATTGATGCTAGAAAAGACGGTTTAAAAGGAACAGGCATTATCAAAATTGAAGAAGAAGTTACCAACGAAGAAACTGTTTTTATCCAATAATTACATTTTTTATACATCTTGAAAGTCGGACTGAAAAGTTCGACTTTTTTTGTTTCCCTGATTTTAAGTCCTTCAAAAATAAAAGCTAACAAAAACACAAAAAAGTACGTGAAATTTTTATACCTTTGTGCTCTTTTTGACTGTTGAGAAGTAACCTTTTTAGCAGTTTAGACATACAATATTTTACTAAAATATATCGCGAATGAGCAAAATGAAACTTTCAGAATTCAGTTTTGATTTACCAGATGAATTGATTGCTGAATATCCACAAGAAAACAGAGACGAAGCCAGATTGATGGTCATTCACCGTAAAACTGGTAAAATCGAGCATAAATTATTCAAAGACATCATTAATTATTTCAGTGATGGTGATGTAATGATTACCAATAATACAAAAGTTTTCCCTGCAAGAATGTACGGAAACAAAGAAAAAACTGGTGCAAAAATCGAAGTTTTCTTGTTAAGAGAATTGAATCGCGAAAGTTTACTTTGGGATGTGTTGGTAGATCCAGCAAGAAAAATCAGAATTGGAAATAAATTGTATTTCGGTGACGATGACTCCTTGGTTGCTGAAGTAATTGACAATACTACTTCTCGCGGACGTACTTTGCGTTTCCTATTTGATGGTCCTTACGAGGATTTCAAAGCAAAAATCACTGAATTAGGTGAAACGCCGCTTCCAAAATACATCAAAAGAAGTGTGGAAGAATCTGACGAAGAAAGATACCAAACAATTTATGCCAAAGAAGAAGGTGCTGTGGCAGCTCCAACTGCAGGTTTACACTTTTCAAGAGAATTATTGAAAAGATTGGAATTGAAAGGTGTTAATTT
>JBFYPS010000062.1:0-3914 GCA_041303135.1 Crocinitomicaceae bacterium
TATTTTGCGTTAAGTTTCCTTTTTTAGCAGGAGAAACTGTGTTTTGAATGGTTCCATTTGGTTTGAAATTGATTCCGTCTTCGGAAGTAAAAACTTGAAATTCTGTTGGGAAGAAAATCCAGGAATGTTCGTCTTGCAAGCAACTTACAGAGATTTTGCGCACGGTTTGTGGTTTTTCGAAATTCAAGATTCCTTTGGCGTCAACACCTTCAAATCCTTGCCAATCGCCAGATCTGAAGTCAGTGCTTCCTGAACGAATGCCGTCGATTAATGCATTTTCTCCGCTTGCAGCGTATTGATTGGCGAATTGTGTTTCCAATTGCAATGAAATGTTGTTGTTTGATTTGGTGAACGTGGAGGAAACGGAATTCTTACTAGAATTTAATTGAATCGCAATTCCATCAATTATACCATTTTCATCAGGCTTTGATTTACCGCCTTCAATACTTAAAAAAGATTTTGCTTTTAAAGTGGTGGTTTGGATAAGTTTGATTGGTGTATCATAAATTTTAGAACTCTCGTTTGGCTCAGTTCCATCAGTAGTAAATCTAATAAAATATTTAAAGTTTGTTGTTTCGTTATAGTTGTATTTATCATCTAGAACAGGTGTTAAATTTTGAATCATTTTAATTTCTGTTGTAATCGAATCTAAAAATGTTCTTTTTGTTTGCGTAAAGTAAGGAACTGGAATTACATCCGTTGGAATCAATTCATTTTCAACGATTTCTTTTTTATAGTCGATCAATGCGTGATTCGGTTTGTCAGTCATGATAATCACCAATTCACCTCCATATTGCATCGTTTGGTGGTCGAGATATAATTTTTCATAAGGCGCACCATTCAATTTCATTGAATAAATATACTTGTGCTCAGGACTGTTGTCTTCCGTTCTGATGGTGAACGATTTTCCATTTTCAAAATGAATGGTTGCATATTTTTGCAAAGGTCTTCCAATCGCGTATGTTGGACTTCCTGGACAAACGGGATAAATTCCCATGGCACTTAAGACGTACCAAGCCGACATTTGACCACAATCTTCGTTTCCAGCCAAACCGTCAGGCGCATTGTGGTACATTTCACGTAAAATTTGGTCCACTTTTTCTTGCGTTTGAAACGGCTGATTGGTGTAATTATACAAATATGCCATGTGATGCGAAGGTTCGTTTCCATGCGCATATTGACCGATTAATCCGGTGATATCGACTTGATGTCGGCCTTCCAATTTGCTTTCAGTGGAAAACAAACGATCCAACCAAGTTTGTAAACTGTCTTTGCCACCCAAAACAGATCTCAAAGTTGAAATGTGTTGCGGTGCTGCTAGCGAATATTGCCAGCTGTTCGCTTCAGTGTAGTTGAAATTAACTTCTGCAGGATTGAATGGCGCAAACCATTGTCCACCTCGGCGTGCGCGCATGAATTTGGTTTCAGGATCAAAAACATTCAAGAAATTGTAAGAACGATTTTCATAAATTTTAGCGATGCTATCATTGCTAATTTCTTTTGCAAATTGAGCGATACACCAATCGTCATAGGCATATTCCAAGGTTTTTGAAACAGATTCAGGCTCAATGTTGGTTCCTAAATAGCCATTTTCGGCATATTGCTTTTTTCCGAGTTCGTTGATAGTTGACGTTTGAATCATCGCTTTCAAAGCCAAATTCAAGTCAAAATCATTGATTCCTTTTCGATAAGCATCCAAAATCACTGAAACAGAGTGGTAACCAATCATACAATCAGTTTCATTTCCAACCAATTCCCAAACTGGTAAATCATTCGTTTGCTTGTAAATTCTCAAAAATGATTCGATAAAATCTTCTGTGCGTTTGGTTTGCGTCAATGTGTAAAGCGGATGCGCCGCGCGGTAAGTGTCCCAAAGCGAAAAAACGGAATATTGCAATTTATCTTCATAATTGTAAATTTTGCCATCATTTCCCAAAAATCTTCCATCGACATCTGTAAACAAAGTCGGGCAGAGGTAAGCGTGATAAACAGCTGTGTAAAAATTCGTCATCACTTCAGGTTCATTGCTCTGAAAATCTATTTTGGCCAATTCATATTGCCACTTTAATTCTCTTAGAAAATTGAGACGCACCGATGACCAATCGGGAATTTCTTGTTTGAGATTCAATTCAGCTCCATTCGCATCAACAGCTGAAATGGCAGATTTTACTTGAATTTTCTTGGTTTCTTCTGGAAATTCTAACAACAATTTGTGCTGATTTCCTTTTGAAATAATTGTTTTTTTGGTGAATGGAACGTCCAATTCTAGATAGAAGAAGAATTTTTGATTTTTCGCCCAAGCATTTGAATGTCTGTATCCTGCAATGATTTGATTGGATTTTACATCGAAATTGGCATCCAATACCTGGTCGCGGTGATCTAAATCAATCAAAATGTATTTTTTTCCTTTCGCTTCGTTGAAAGTGAAACTCAAAAATCCAGCGCGTTCTGTGGCAAGTAGTTGCACATCAATGTTGTTCTTCTGCAATTTCACTTCATACATTCCAGGACTGGCTTTTTCGTCTGTATGTTTGAAAGGTGAACCGTAACCGTTTTTTGATAAATATCCAGGTGTTGTTAATGCTTTTCCTTGTTGCGGAACAATCAATAAATCACACAAATCTGGAACGCCGGTGCCGCTTAAATGTGTAAAACTGAAACCGTAAATAATCGAATCTGAATAGTGATAACCAGAGCAACCATCCCAACCGTCGTATCGCGTATCTGGACTCAATTGAACCATTCCGAAAGGAGCTGCTGCTCCAGGGAAAGTATGTCCGTGTCCGCCAGTTCCAATAAAAGGATTTACATATTTGGTAAAACTGGGTTTTTGAATCGCTTTTTTGAATGAAACATCGCTCTTGCTCGGATCAATGTATTTTTTTCTGACTTCTTGTGCGTTTTGTAGTTCGGTTAATTGTCCAAAAACGATTGAAGAAATTCCAAAAAACAATGGAAGAAGGATGCTCTTTTTCATCGGGATTTTATTGATAAGATTTCCACAGAATTGAAGCTGCGTTGCCCAATACCGCTGCGTTTTTATTGTTTAAAGATGAAATCAATATTTGAATGTCATCTTTGTAAATATTCAAAATATTTGCTTCTAAATGGGCTTTTACTTTATCAGCGAAAGCTTCGCCATTTTGAGAAATTCCGCCAAATAAAACGTAGGCTTTTGGGTCTGAAAAACAAGCAAAATCTGCCAATGATGAACCCAAGATTTGAGCAGTAAACTCTACAATTTCTTGTGCAAAAGCATCGCCATTTAGCGCCATTTCAAATACATTTTTTGCAGATGGATTTTCAATATCCAACAATTTTGAAGTTGCTTTCAAAGGAGAATCCAATTCATGAATACTGCGGACCACGCCAGTCGAAGAAGCATAAGTTTCCAAACAACCTTTTCTACCACAGCCGCATAAGCGACCGTTTGGAATTACACGAATGTGACCGTATTCACCAGCAACTCCATGTTCACCGTATACCATTTCACCACCAATAAAAACGCCACTTCCGACGCCAGTTCCAAGTGTAATAGTGACAAAATTTTCTAAATCTTTGGCGCAACCGAATAATTTTTCTCCAATCGCAGCTGCATTGGCATCATTGGTTAAAATGGTTTCAATATTGAATTTTTCTTTGAATAATTTCGCCAAAGGAATAATTCCTTTCCACTGTAAATTAGGCGCATAGCGTATTTCCCCGGTAAAATGATTGCCATTTGGCGCTCCCACGCCAATTCCTTTTAAATCAGTTAAAAGATTTTTTTCGGAAAGGTGATTGTAAACGAAATCAACAAAAATTTCAGGCGTTTCGAATGATTTAGTAGGAAAACTCGTTTCGTACAAGATTTCACCTTTCGGATTTACAATTCCAAAAGCGATGTTCGTTCCTCCAATATCAATTCCCAATGC
>JBFYPS010000063.1:0-7802 GCA_041303135.1 Crocinitomicaceae bacterium
CAAATAGCTTGCAGGGTCAGAATTTTGTGGTTTCAGGTGTTTTTAGCTTGTTTTCTAGAGATCAACTGAAGGAATTAATAGAGCAAAATGGGGGAAAAAATGTAAGTTCAATTTCATCAAAAACAAATTTTGTTATTGCGGGGGAAAATATGGGTCCAGCAAAACTTGAAAAAGCCAATCAGCTCGGTGTTTCGATTATTTCAGAGGTTGATTTTGCCAAAATGATTGATTTTTAACTTGATGTTTTTAATGTTACACTTACAGCGGATGGGATTATTGGAATATCGTCATATTCTGATATTCCGTTTTTGTTAAGATTTGCTTCGATTTTTCATTTTGTGTAAATGTCCTAATTTTAACTTTTCTTTTTATGCGATTCATGTTTAAACTTCATTTTTAATTAATTTTACACAACTAAAAGAAAGCAAGTCATGAATAATTTTAAAGGTACTGGAGTTGCATTGGTAACTCCCTTTAATTCAGATTTTTCGATCGATTTTAATGGATTGAAAAAATTGGTAAGGTTACAAATCGAAGGTGGAACAAATTTTTTGGTTGTTCAAGGTACAACAGGTGAATCTCCAACTTTAAGTTCTGACGAAAAAAGACAAATTTTAGATACAGTTTTAGAAGAGAATAATGGTCAATTACCTATTGTTTTTGGAGCTGGAGGGAATGATACAGTAAAAGTGGCAGAAACGATTTCTAAAATCCCTGCGGGAGTGGATGGTATTTTATCTGTATCTCCTTATTATAACAAACCAACACAAGAAGGGATTTTTCAACATTACAAGCAATTAGCAGAATCTACAGATTTGCCAATTATTTTATATAATGTTCCAGGTAGAACAGGATCGAATGTGTTGGCTGAAACGACTTTGCGTTTAGCTGAAATTTCAAATATTGTTGCAATGAAAGAAGCTTCTGGAAGCTTTGATCAAATAATGGAAATTATTAGATGTCGTCCAGAAGGTTTTGGTGTTTTATCGGGAGATGATGCCATCACGATGCCTTTGATTGCTGCAGGTGCAGATGGTGTTATTTCCGTTGTTGCCAATGCTTTTCCGGAAAAGTTTTCAGCAATGGTTAGTGCTACGATGAGAGGAGATTTGGCTTATGCACGTGAACTTCATTATGATTTATTGCCAATTACACGTATGTTATTTGAAGAGGGCAATCCAGGAGGAGTGAAGGTAGCATTGGAATATAGAAAATTGATGTCTCAGGCTATGCGCAGACCTTTAATTCCTGTTTCAGCAGGTTTGGCAAAAAGAATTGAAAACGAATCTATTCGTTTATTGAGTTGATTTCTAAATAATTTAAATTGAAAGGCTACTTTATTTAAATATAAAGTGGCCTTTTTTTGTACTTGGAAACTTTTAATTATTTTTAAGCAAGATTCAAAAAGTCTGTATTTCAGTTAAATTTGAATTATTAAGGAATTGAAGATGGATAAAATAATAGAATACTATGATGAACTTGCTTCCACTTATGATGAAAATAGGTTTGAAAATCAATATGGTAAATTTATTGATGCGCAAGAGCGAAGAATATTAAAGAAGTTGCTTGCCAATTCAGATGAAATTATTCTTGATTTGGCTTGTGGAAGTGGTAGACTATTAAATTTTGCAACTATCGGTACTGATGGAAGTATAAAAATGATTGAAATTGCAAAGAGTAAGTTTCCAAAGAAATCAGTTCATTTAAATGATGCGGCAAAGATGCATTTTGAATCGAACTCTATCGATACTATTTTTTCATTTCACTTTTTTATGCATTTGGATCAGGAAAAAATAGATGAAATCTTGAAAGAATGTAATCGCGTTTTAAAAAAGAATGGGCGTCTTATTTTTGATTTTCCGTCCCAAAAAAGAAGGAAATTGCTGAAATACAAAACGAGTGAATGGCATGGAGCATATAGTACAACATTGAGGCAATTGGAGCAAAATCCGTACTTTACAATTTCAAGCGTTCAAGGATTATTGTTTTTTCCAATTCATAGATTTCCAAAATTTCTTAGGCGTTTTTTTGTCAAGCTAGACTTACTTTTAGCGAATTCATTTTTGAAAGAATATAGTTCTTATTTAGTCGTAGAGTTACATAAAAAATAATGCTATTGAAAAAGCTAAAGATTAAATTGAAATTGCTAATAAGACTTTTGAAAGATATTAAAAGTGGCAATTATTTCCATTTTTCAAAGAAAAATCATTCTGTCATCGATTTTCCACATCATTTATCTGCTGCGCAAGAGATTAAGCCAAGTGAAAAATTTGAAAATAAGCTATTTAATCTTCAGCTTGCGGCAAATAAAATCAATGAATATATTTTGCTTCCCAATCAAATTTTTTCTTTTTGGAAAATAGTTGGAAATCCTAATTACAATTTTAAAAATGGAAGAACGCTCATTAATGGAAAAGTTTCGGAGGAAAAAGGGGGAGGATTGTGTCAAATTTCAGGCATCATTTATTATATCAGTATTCTTGCAGGACTAGAAGTTATGGAGCGATTTAATCATTCAATGGATATTTACACGGATGAAACTCGATTTGCACCTTTAGGTACTGATGCAACAGTGGTTTATGGGTACAAAGATTTGAGAATAAAAAACAATTTTCCTTTTCCAATTCGATTTTCAATTAGGATTAAAAATAACTTTTTAGAAGTTAATTTATTGAGTGAGCAATTCATTCAAGGTAAAAAAATTATTTTTGAAATCGAGGAAAAAGGAGAAGTCAAAATTGTGGATGTTTTTGATGAAAATCAAAGTAAGATTAACCAATCAATTTATAGAAAGTTATAAGTCTCTATTTTTATACTTATTCCAACATTATTTATTTGGTTTTTTACTTTCTTTTTGGAAGTATGAATTGTGACGAATTGAACAAAAACAACTGACTATCATTTATTCAACTCAATGCTAAAAATTCTTCAGTTTAAAGAAATCCTTTTGAAAAAAATCAAATAATTATTTGGAAATAAAAAAAGGATGTTGTAATTTACAGCATGGTCTGTAAATATCGTGTCGTTTTATCAATTGATGGTGGAGGAATTCGAGGTTTGATTCCCTTGAGAATTATTGCCCATTTAGAACGAATTTTTCAGGAGATTGATTCAGACCTAGACATTCCAACTTGGGTGGATGTTTTCTCAAGTACAAGTGCAAGTACGATTTTTACAGGTGCACTTATGTTGAAAGATCAAAAGGGAAAGTCTATCCATAAACCACAAGAAATTTTAGATTTATACATCAAAAGAGGAAAGCAAATTTTTTCCAAAAATACTGGACTTGATGCTTCACACTCCATTTATCCTTTGACATTTGTACTAGACCATTATTTTGGCGAAATAACAATGGAAAGCTTGAAAAATCATTTCTTGTTTTTTAGCTACAATAGTACTTCTGAAAGTTCTTTTGCCTTTTCAGACACAATGGACCGCTATAGAAATTTAGCACTGTCAAAGGTGATGACGGCATGTTCAGCTTATCCAGGAATTTTTCCACCTGTTCAATTGGGTAAAATGGAATTGGTTGATGGAATGTTAACCACTCAAAATCCTGCGCAAATGGCATATGACTATGCAAGAATGTTTTATCCTACAGATCCAATTGTGTTGATCAGTATTGGGACAGGAACACATGAAAACATGCTAAAAGATCATTTTGAGGTCGAAGCGGAAAGGATACACCAAGAAATGAAAGATTTAAGTTCGACAGATAAGAAATTGTTGTATTTCAGATTTCAACCTCATTTACAATCTCTGACCAATTATTCGTTTGAAGATGAATCTCATAGTATTACTGATTTATTGAGCGAAACAAATGAATACATTGAAAGCAATAAAAGTGATTTTGATCGTTTATTACACTTGATGGAAATCAGAGCAAATTCATAATAAATTATAATTATCGCTTTGGCGCTTGAATTTGAAATCCAATTTTCCCTTTTTAAACGGATTTATATTAACTTTGCTTCGATGAAACAATTATTTTTCTTTATTTTATTGGCTGTAGGTTTACTTCAAGGTTGCTCCAATTACAATAGTGTTGTTAGGTCTGACGATTTTGATAGAAAATTTGAATTGGCAAATGAATTGTATGACCGCAAGCAGTATGCAAGATGTATTTCGCTTTATGAACAAGTTTATCAGCGTATGCCTAAAACCGGTCAAGGCGAAATTGCTTATTATAGAATTGGAAAATCATATTTTGCTTTAGAAGACTATTTGATGGGTGGATATTATTTTAGTTCCATGCCTGAAAAGTTTCCAATGAGTAACAAGAATGAAGAAACGATGTTCTTGGGTGCGCTTTGTGCTGTAAAAAATTCACCAGATTACACGCTAGACCAAAATGATACTGAATTAGCATTGAATGATTTGCAAATGTTCATCAACCGCTATCCTGGTTCTGTCTTGATTGATACTTGTAACATGATCATGGATCAGTTGCGTTTCAAATTGGAAAAAAAAGAGTTCGAAAGCGTGAAATTGTACGCAAAAATGGATAATTTCAAATCGGCAGTTACGACCGCAGAAACTTTCTTGGCCAAATTTCCAAAATCTACTTTTAGAGAAGAAACCTATTTTATCTTAGTAAAAAATTCTTATTTATTAACAGTAAATAGCGTCGAAACTAAAAAATTGGAAAGAATTGAAAAATCTATCGAAAGATATCTTACCTTTGTAACCGAATTTCCAAATACTTCTTATCGAAAAGAAATTGATTCTTATCAAGAGAAGTTGAATGAAGATTTATTTTTAATAACAAATACACAAAAATAGAATTCGATGAGTATGAATTTTAAAAGCAGTAATTCTGAGAGATCTACAATTACACGTGATACGATCAATTTTGAAGAAAAAACAGGGAATATCTACGAGTCAATTGTGGCTATGTCAAAACGTTCAAATCAGATTTCTTCTGAATTGAAAGAAGAATTGACTGGTAAATTGCAAGAATTCGCTTCTTCAACAGATAATTTAGAAGAAATTTTTGAAAATCGTGAGCAAATCGAGATTTCAAAATTCTATGAGAAATTGCCTAAGCCAGTTGCTATGGCTATGACTGAAATGTTGGAAGACAAACTTTACTTGAGAAGAGTAGAAGAAGATAAAAAATAATGATGAAAGGGAAACGCATTCTTCTTGGAATTACAGGAGGTATTGCAGCATACAAAATTGCTTTCCTCATTCGATTATTAAAGAAAAAAGAGGCAGATGTCAGATGTATTATGACACCTGCCTCTTGTGATTTTATTAGCCCGCTAACCATTGCTACACTTTCAGAAAATCGAGTTTTCATTGACTTTTGGAATCAAAAAGACGGAACTTGGACCAATCACGTTGATCTTGGAATGTGGCCAGACGTATTTCTCATCGCACCTTTAACAGCCAATACATTAGCCAAATTGATTCACGGTCAAAGTGACAATTTGTTAACAGCAACATTTTTATCCGCAAAATCACCAGTTATTGTTGCTCCTGCGATGGATTTAGATATGTACATTCATCCTGCAACACAAAGAAATTTGGCGCAACTCGAATTAGACGGCGTACAAGTTATTCCTGCTGAATCTGGCGAATTGGCTAGTGGTTTGGTTGGTCAAGGTAGATTGGCGGAGCCAGAAAATATTGTTGCTGTTTTAGAAGATTTCTTTGATAAATCCAATGCTTTTCAAGGACAAAAAGTATTAATCACAGCAGGACCAACCTATGAAAAAATTGATCCAGTGCGTTTTATCGGAAATCATTCTTCAGGGAAAATGGGATTTGAAATTGCAAAAGTCTTTTTGAATCAGGGAGCGGAAGTTACTTTGATTGCTGGTCCAACGAAAGAAAAGTTGACCCATAAAAATTTGATTTTACATTCAATTCAAACGGCTGAAGAAATGCTATTACATGTGCAATCTAGCTGGAAAACCATGAATGTTGGTGTATTTGCTGCTGCGGTTGCAGATTATAGACCTGAAAGTCCTGCGGTACAAAAAATCAAGAAAAATGAAGATAGAATGACCATTAATTTGGTTAAAAATCCGGATATTTTGGCTTGGGCTGGAGCAAATAAAGCTGAAAATCAAAAATTAGTTGGTTTTGCGCTGGAGACAAATGATGCTGAAAAACACGGATTCGAGAAATTGACACGCAAAAATTTGGACTTTATTGTCGTTAATACGCTTGAAGACAAAGGTGCTGGTTTTGGCGTTGATACAAATCGCATCAAAATCATTGATAAAAGCAATAAATTGATTAGTTTTGAGTTAAAACCCAAGCATCAAGTTGCGATAGATATTGTTAACTATTTGAAAGAGAATATAGAATCATGAAGTTATTTTTTACATTTTTAGTTTGCCTTTTTTGGAGTTTTTCTCAAGCCCAAGAATTGAATTGCCAAGTGACGTTGATTACGGATGCAAAACTGGAAGTTACCACTGTGGATAAAGAGGTTTTGGAACAATTGAAACAAGTTGTGAATGATTTCATGAATAATACACAATGGACGAAAGATAAATTCAAAACGGAAGAAAGAATCAACTGCAATATTCAATTGCAAATTTCAAAAATTCCATCACAAGGTGTTTACGAAGGTGCGATGCAAATCCAATCTTCACGCACCGCTTTCAATAGTTCATACAATACCACGGTTTTCAATTTTCAAGATGAAAATATCAGTTTTTCATATTCAAGAAATTCGATTATTTCTTATGCACCAAATCAATACAGAGACAATTTAACTTCAGTTTTGGCTTTTTATGCATATTTTATCATTGGAATGGATTATGATTCTTTCGGTCTGAAAGGTGGAACGCCTTATTTCAACGAAGCTCAACAAATTGTTTCTTTGGCGCAAAGTTCTGGTGCCACAGGTTGGAAATCTAATGAACAAGGGAAAAGAAATCGTTATTGGCTAGTTGATAATGTGTTGCATCAATTATTCGAGCCTTTAAGAGAGTGTAATTATGAATATCACCGCAAAGGATTAGACAAATTGTACGAAAATAAAGACGCTGCAAGAAAAGCGATGTTTGAGGCTTTGAACAAATTGAATAAAGTGATTACAACCAGACCAAATTCAATCAATGTGCTCAATTTTGTACAAGCTAAATTGGTCGAATTGAAAAACTTGTATGCAGACGCTGAAGTCAAAGATAAAAATGATGTCGTCAATTTACTGAAGAAAATTGATCCTGCCAATTCATCCAAATATATGGAAATCCTCAACTGATGTTAATTACCCTAAATATTCAAAATTTTGCATTAATAGAAGAAGCCCAATTGAATTTTCAGTCGGGTTTTACTGTTATAACAGGGGAAACTGGTTCTGGAAAATCTATTTTATTAGGTGCGTTGAATTTGATTTTGGGAGAAAGAGCTGATTACGGCGTTATTCGAGACAAAGAAGCCAAGACTTTTGTGGAAGCAAGTTTCTTAATAAAAGGTTTTGGACTGGAGGATTTTTTCAATCAAAACGATTTAGATTTTGCTGACGAAACGGTCATTCGAAGAGAAATCACCGCGCAGGGAAAATCCAGGGCATTTGTTAACGATACGCCGGTGCAATTGACTGTATTGAAAGAACTTTCTGAAAAATTAGTTCACATTCATTCACAACACCATACCTTGGAACTTAAAAATCCGCAGTTTCAATTGGATTTGTTAGATGTTTTGGCAGACAATACTTCGCTGAGACAAACTTTTAAAAAGACTTTTTTAGATTGGAAGAAAATCAATCAAACATTGGTTCAGAAGCGAGCAGTTTTTGCGAAATTATTGCAAGACGCTGATTACAATCGCTTTCAATGGGA
>JBFYPS010000064.1:0-5732 GCA_041303135.1 Crocinitomicaceae bacterium
TATTAAGGTTGTGTTAAATTTATTCGTCATGTTGTCAAAAATACACTTATCACTAAAAATTCAAGAAACGTTATTTTGGTTTAGAATTTTGCTCAGAAATGTCGTTCTCTCAAATTTTGAACTTATCTTTGATTCATTAATCGAAAAGCAATACTTCAACAATGATACAAGTAAAAAATTACGTCCTTGGACAATGGGTTTCAGGAGAAGGCTCTGAAACTAATTTATACAATGCATTAACTGGCGAAAAAATTGGTGACACGTCAAGTGCGGGATTGAATTACCAAGAAATTTTGACCTACGGACGCGAGAAAGGCGGTCGTTCTTTGAGAAAAATGACTTTTCAAGAGCGTGGAAGAATGTTAAAAGCGTTGGCCTTGCATTTGATGGATAAAAAGGAATCATACTACGCATTGAGTGCATTGACAGGTGCTACAAGAGTAGATTCTTGGATCGACATTGAAGGAGGAATAGGAAATCTTTTCGCAAATGCTTCTTTAAGAAGACAATTTCCAGACTTACCTTACTATGTAGATGGTGTTGCTGCTCCACTTTCTAAAAATGGAAGTTTCATCGGTCATCACATCATGGTTCCTAAACAAGGTGTTGCGATTCACATCAATGCATTTAATTTCCCGATTTGGGGAATGTTGGAAAAAATCGCAGTCAATTTAATGGCTGGTGTTCCTGCAATCGTGAAACCTTCAGAATTTACTTGCTTTTTGACGGAATTGATGGTGAAAGATATCATAGACAGCAAAATTCTTCCTGAAGGAAGTTTGCAATTGGTTTGTGGATTGGGACGAGGAATCCTTGACCATGTTGACATCGAAGACGTAGTGACTTTCACTGGAAGTGCGCATACTGGTAAAATGCTAAAATCAATGCCTCAATTTTCAGAACGAAGTGTTCCTTTCAACTTAGAAGCTGATTCATTAAACGCAACAATCTTGGGCAAACATGCAGTTCCTGGGACGGTAGAATTTGATTTATTTATCAAAGAAACAACGAAAGAAATTACAATCAAAGCAGGACAAAAATGTACTGCAGTTAGAAGAATTATTGTTCCAGACAATTTACTTGACGAAGTTCAAAAAGCCATTTCAGCGCGTTTAGCTTCAACGAAAGTGGGAGATCCAAGCATGGAAGGCGTGCGGATGGGCGCTTTGGCAACAATGACTCAAGTTGATCGCGTTAGGGCTAATGTAAATCGCTTGGCGCAAACGCAAGAAATCGTTTATGGAGATGTAAATCACGTAGATGTTACCGGTGGAGATTCTGAAAAAGGAGCATTCTTCTCCCCTATTTTGTTTGTCAATAATGATCCATTCAAAAATACAGATGTACACGAAATTGAGGCATTTGGTCCAGTTTCGACAATTATGCCTTATAAAACAATGGATGATGCTATCGAACTTTCTCGCATGGGGAAAGGTTCATTGGTTTCATCAATCGTTACACCAAATGACCAGGAAGCAACTGAATATGTTGTAGGTGCTGCAAGTATGCACGGACGAATTTTGGTATTGAATAAAGACTGTGCGAAAGAAAGTACAGGTCATGGTTCTCCTATGCCATTGTTAACACACGGTGGACCTGGTCGTGCAGGTGGTGGAGAAGAAATGGGCGGAAAACGCGGTGTTTTACACTACATGCAACGCACAGCAATTCAAGGACATCCAACGACAATTACCAAAATCACACAACAATTTCAAGTCGGTGCGGAAATGCCAGAAGCGAATCCACATGTGTTTAGAAAACACTTCGAAGAATTGGTTATTGGTGAAACTGTTTTCACACACAAACATACGGTTACCGATGCAGACATAGTGAATTTCGCCAATGTATCAGGAGATAATTTCTATGCACACATGGACGCAACTTCTTTGGAAGGAACGATTTTCGAGCGCAGAGTTGCCCACGGATATTTTGTATTATCCAAAGCTGCTGGGTTGTTTGTGGATCCCAAAAAAGGTCCAGTTTTATTGAACTACGGATTGGATGAAGCGCGTTTCACCAAACCTGTTTATCCAGGAGCGACATTGGGCGTGCGATTTACAGTCAAAGAAAAAATCGATCAAGAAAAACGTTCAGAAGACGACATCTCCAAAGGAATTGTAAAATTTTTGGTGGATGTATATGATGAAACTGGAGAGACTGTTGCATTGGCAACGATTTTGACGATGGTGAAGAAGATAGATCAGACGAAATAAATATTGAAAAACCCAACTTTTTAGAGTTGGGTTTTTTTTATTAAAATAACTACAATCTAAACAACATCGCAAAAATTAATCTGTTTTCTGATTTCACTAAATCTGGTCGCCAAGATGGATCAAGTGGCACATTGGAATATCCAGTTTGAGATGTTACTCCACCAGCACCGGCAAAATAAGGAACATTGGCACTTCGATGCACAAATTCTACTCTAAAAGTAATGCTCTGATTTGGCATGTAATCTAAATTTGTTGAACAGTCCCAACCTTTAAAAATATCTTCTGGATTGGCACTGAAAGGAAATGCACCCTCAGTTTGGGTTGGATTATTAGGATTCGGCAATGGGCTCGCTTGTCCAGTTGGATACAAAACCAAATACCTTCCTGGATTGGTCATTACTCCGCCGCCAATTGTCCAAGCAATTTTATTTTTTGCAAACCAAAGTCGGTGATACAACATTCCACTGACAAAGTACTGGGAAGGTCCATTGATGGAATCTCCTTTTTGAAATCCATTGACACCATCGCCTTTTTCAAAACCGAAATCAGCGGTAAAAGATATTGCTGCTTTGGAAATTCCTTTGAAATTTGGTTTATTCAAATAGCGAACAAGGATGCTGTTATCACTGTGAAATCTTTTTCTATTAGGCAATCCCGCGGCATCTGTTCCATAATAGTTATTGGTCAACATTTTCAAACTTGAATTGGGCGTCCAAGTTATATTTCCACCAAATCCAGGAATTTTATTGAATCGTCCATAACTCTGCCAACCGTTTACCAACCAAGGTTCGATTTTCAAATGTTTGGTAGGATGAATTTGACATCTAATTCCATTGAAAAACCAAGGCGTATTATCAGAGGTAAACGAAGCCTGATATTCCCAATTTTCAGCCTGATAAAAGGAATTCAGTCCAATATAAGACATAAAAAGTCCAGCATCGATGTTAATACCATACCATTTATTGATGTGATAACCTGCGTAAGCTTCACTCAAATAGCGATATACATTCGCCAATTGATATTGACCTTTGTAAGGACTGACATCATTTCTTGGAACAACTTGTGAGCGGGTTCCAAATTGCGTCATGACTCTAGCACGCGCGCTTTTGTACTCGAAATCGCCGCCAAAATGTAGCGCTGAAAGTGTGATTTCGTTATTTCTTGTGAGGGCTGTGGAGCCAACAACCGTATTGTCATTTGGATTATTGAACGAATACGTATAATTCACATCAAGCATTAAACTTGGCGTGAAAAATTTCAAGTCTTTGAAAGTCGGCTCAGTTCTTCGATCGCTTCCATTTGCCCAAGTTAAGTCGATGTCTTCGAAAGGAATTTTGGGAGCACGGATAGAATCTAACTGACTTTTTTGTGCTGAAGAAGTGATTGTAATCAAGCTCGCAATAAATAAAATTTTAGTTTTCATTTTTAGTAATTCATTAAATTATTCTGGTGAGTTCTACCTGATTGGTTTTTTGATAAACCAAAGGAATTTGTTCGATGATGACATCATTTTTATCAAGTCCAAAAGCAGCTTCATCGCTTTGACCCAATCTTTTTAGGAGGAAATAGGAATTTAAAATCACGCCTTCTTTCATCGCAAATTCATTTTCAACAGAGAGAAATTTTTGAAAAACGACAAAATTGAAATCTGGACTTGAGTTATATTTTGTTGAACCGTCAGGACGGATGTGCAAATTCAGCTCTTTGTCATTGACTAAATCTTGAACAATCTTCTTGAAATATAATTCAGTTTTCGGTTGAATTCTGAATCCAATATTGATATTCACTTTGATCACTTTATCGTCAACTAGCTCTGAAACATCATAAGTCAACGTGTAAGGTTGTTCAGTGCGATTAATGTGTACAAACCAATAAACATCTGCTTTTTTGGGGTTTTTAGAAAAAATGGATTGAATGATTTTTCCTTCTATTTCATGGCGATTATTAGCTTTCGTCAAGTAAATCAAATGCGTTGCAAATTTTGGAATTTCTGGATCTTGGCTCAATTCTTGAATTTGCGGTGAAAATTTTCCTAAATCTTCAAAATGTGTAAAACGATTGTTGATTTTTCTAGCATTATACCAAGTGTACATCGTTAGGAAGATGAAAAGTTCAAAGAAAAGAAACATCCATCTTTCTTTAATTTTAGCGACATTGGCAATGAAGAAAGAAATTTCAACTGTTGAAAAAATGAGTAATAATCCAAAAACCAACCAAATATTCCATTTCAATGTAAAAATCAGGAAATAACTCAGTAAAATCGTGGTCATCATCATGGCGATGGTAATGGAAAAACCATACGCTGCTTCCATGTGGCTCGACTCACGGAAATACAAAATCATCAAAATGCATCCAAACCAAAGCAACATATTGATACTTGGAATATAAATTTGTCCTTTCGATTCTGAGGGTTGTCGCACTGCTACGCGCGGCCAAAAATTCAAGTTCATTCCTTCACTAATCAAAGTAAAACTTCCGCTAATTAATGCTTGAGAAGCAATGATTGTTGCCAAGGTCGCGATGATAATGCTTGGTATCAAAAACCACGAAGGAACGACTTCGAAAAAAGGATTTCTACCATCCAATTTTAACGAACCTTGATTGATTAGCCAGGCAGCTTGTCCTAAATAACATGTAACCAAACTAATTTTCACAAAAACCCATGTGATTCTTATGTTTTTAATTCCGCAATGCCCTAAATCTGAGTACAAAGCTTCCGCACCGGTCGTGCATAAAAAAACAGCGCCCAACAACCAAAATCCATGCGGATAATTAGTTAATAATTCAATTGCATAATGTGGACTTAATGCTTTTAGTACAGTTGGAAAGGAAGCAATTTGACTCAGACCTACAACAAAAATCATCATAAACCAAATGGCCATGATAGGACCAAAAAAGCGTCCGATGACGTGCGTTCCATAGCGTTGGAAAAAGAATAAAAGCGAAAGAATAATCACAACCATTCCGACCGTAAAATTATTTCCTGCTACCACGGTATTTTGAAGTCCATCCACCATTCCCAATCCTTCGATTGCAGAAGCCACAGAAATGGGCGGGGTAATGATTCCATCTGCAAGTAAAGCGGTTGCTCCTAAAATCGTGGGAATGACTAATTTTTTACCGTATTTTCGTACTAAAGCATACAGTGAAAAAACGCCTCCTTCGCCTTCATTGTCTGCCTTCAGGGTTAACCAAATATATTTGATTGATGTTTGAAAAACCAAGGTCCAAAAAATACAGGAAACACCGCCATAAACTAAGATTTCTGTGATTTCTCGATCACCAATTACAGCTCTAAGTGCATAGAGTGGACTTGTTCCGATGTCGCCATAAATTATTCCTAAAGCAACAAGTAAAGAAGCAGCGGTAACCTTGCTTTTAACGGAAGAAAAAGATTTGCTCATTTTTATAAAATTGAATGAGCAAATTTCAGTGTAATACTAAGAGTAAAAAATAAAGATTTGGAGTGGAAAAATAAAGATTTTATAAAGAAATCAAACGAAACGATAACCTACACCG